>JAHEJF010000360.1 GCA_024639025.1 Ahrensia sp.
GCGCACGCAACACTGTATGAGCGCAATGTTTGGTTCGTTCGACCGCTGCTGGATTGCCAACGCGCTTCGTTGCGCACTTATCTGTCGGATCGCAGCATTGGCTGGGTGGAAGATCCTTCCAATGATAATCCCGAATTTGAACGCGTCCGGATTCGCCAGGTGGTCCTGTCAGAGGCCGAGCGCCAGGCGCTCCTGGTCGAGCACGTCGCGGCGCTGGAAAGGCGCAAGTCGGCATCGGTAGAAGGTGGGGCGTTGATCATGGATCCGGACAAGGCGGGCTTTGAGCGGGAGGGCCATGCAGCGTGGCTTAGCCTGAGTGGGTCAATTGACGATGGTTTTGAAGCCGCCTTACAGGTGATGCTTACCAAGGTGGGGCGGCGGACGCATTTTGCTGCAAGGCCCGCTATTGAACAGATATTCTCATTTGTCCGCTCTGGCAAAAACCAGCAAAAATTCACGGCACAGGGATGCTTGCTGGCGATCGATGATGATCGGTTGCAGATTCGGCCGGAAGCGCGGTCCGACCGTGCGGGGCAATATGGATTCGACCATTTGCTGCCCAGCATGGACCTTTCGCTGGCTGCAGCGGTGAATTATCGGCTCAAACGCCCTGAATTTCCGCCGCTGCCCCTAAAAAATGCGCTCTGTTGACTATATGACCTTAAATTGATGCCGGAATGCTTGGCAAAGTGGGTTTGCAAACCTATCTTGTAACCAGAAATCTTTTTTTGCACCGGATGAGTGCCAGTTTGGAAAAGCAATGAACCCAAATTACCGCAATTTTGCATTGTGGGCGATTATCGCATTGATGCTGATCGCTCTGTTCAACATGTTCAATTCGCCTGCTGAGCAATCGGCGACGCGCGATATTGCCTATAGTAAGTTCCTGCAGGACGTTTCGTCCGGACGAGTAAAGTCTGTGACGATCTCCGGCGACAAGATCGTGGGCACTTATGGTGATACCGGCGTTACCTTTCAAACATACTCTCCGGGCGACGAAGCGCTGCTTGATCGCCTGCAGGAGCGTAATGTTGAAGTGAACGCCCAGCCAAGTCAGGAAGGTGGAACGACCCTTTCGGGCATATTCCTGTCGTCCCTGCCGATCTTCATCGTGCTGGCGATCTGGATATTCTTCATGCGGCAGATGCAGGGCGGTGGCTCAAAGGCAATGGGCTTTGGCAAATCAAAGGCCAAATTGCTGACTGAAGCGCATGGCCGGGTGACGTTTGACGACGTTGCCGGTGTCGAGGAAGCCAAGCAGGACTTGGAGGAGATCGTCGAGTTTTTGCGCGATCCTCAGAAATTCCAACGTCTGGGCGGCAAGATTCCGCGTGGTGTGCTGCTTGTGGGCCCTCCTGGTACAGGTAAGACGTTGCTTGCACGCTCGGTTGCCGGTGAAGCCGATGTGCCGTTCTTCACGATTTCCGGTTCCGATTTCGTCGAGATGTTTGTGGGCGTCGGCGCCAGCCGCGTTCGCGACATGTTTGAACAGGCCAAGAAAAATTCACCGTGTATTATCTTCATTGATGAGATCGATGCTGTTGGACGTCATCGCGGTGCCGGACTTGGTGGTGGCAACGATGAGCGCGAACAGACGCTGAACCAGTTGCTGGTCGAAATGGATGGCTTTGAAGCCAATGAAAGCGTTATTCTGATCGCTGCGACCAACCGTCCCGACGTGCTTGACCCTGCCTTGATGCGTCCTGGTCGTTTCGACCGTCAGGTTGTTGTGCCCAATCCGGATGTTGAGGGCCGTGAGAAAATTCTCAAGGTGCATGTCCGCAACGTGCCATTGGCGCCAAATGTCGATCTGAAAGTGATTGCGCGTGGAACGCCCGGCTTTTCGGGTGCCGATTTGATGAACCTTGTCAACGAATCTGCGTTGATGGCTGCGCGGCGCAACAAGCGCCTTGTTACCATGCAGGAATTCGAGGATGCCAAAGACAAGATCATGATGGGCGCGGAGCGCCGTTCCAACGCGATGACCGAAGAGGAAAAAACGCTGACCGCCTATCACGAGGCGGGCCATGCGATCACTGCATTGAAAGTGCCATCATCCGACCCGCTGCACAAGGCAACTATCGTGCCGCGCGGACGTGCCTTGGGCATGGTGATGCAGTTGCCCGAAGGCGACCGCTACTCGATGAGCTACAAGTACATGATCTCACGCCTGATCATCCTAATGGGTGGACGGGTTGCCGAGGAGATTCACTTTGGCAAGGAAAATATTACCTCCGGTGCCCAGTCAGATATTGAACAGGCGACCAAATTGGCACGCGCCATGGTTACCCAATGGGGCTTCTCGGACAAGCTCGGCCAGGTCGCTTATGGTGAGAACCAGCAAGAAGTATTCCTTGGTCATTCGGTTGCTCAATCCAAGAACGTCTCTGAGTCCACGGCGCAGGTGATCGATTCTGAGGTGCGCAAGCTGGTCGATGAGGCTTATGGGGAAGCCAAGAAAATCCTGACCAAATACAAGAAGGAATGGGTTGCGATCGCTGAAGGTCTGCTGGAATACGAAACACTGACAGGCGCCGAAGTGGAGCAAATAATCAAAGGCGAAAAGCCTTCCCGTGATCAGGGTGATGATTCCCCACCCACACGGGGGTCAGCGGTGCCCAAAGCCGGTGGTAAATCCGGTGCCGGTAAACGCAAGGGTGGAGAGCCCGACACGGGCATGGAACCCCAACCTCAGGGTTAGCGCTGCCTGGATATCTGTTGATGTTTACTCTGATTCAGAAAAAGGCCGAAATTTCGGCCTTTTTTATATATAATGGGTTTGGAATTGGCGGCTAAAAAGCCTAAACATGCAGCCGCCAAATCACTGGACGGGGACCTTACATGACGCGAAAGTATTTTGGAACGGATGGTATTCGGGGCAAAGCAAACTCCTTTCCAATGACGCCGGAAATAGCGATGAAGGTCGGCATGGCCGCCGGAGTTGCGTTTCAGCGCGGCAAATATCGTCATCGCGTGGTGATCGGCAAGGATACAAGGCGTTCGGGCTACATGATTGAATATGCCCTGGTGGCTGGCTTGACGGCAGCGGGCATGGATGTGTTTCTTCTGGGACCTGTTCCAACGCCCGCCGTTGCCATGCTGACGCGTACATTGCGCGCAGATATTGGCGTGATGATTTCAGCATCGCACAATTCGTTCGAAGACAATGGCATCAAGCTGTTTGGACCTGACGGGTACAAATTGTCCGATGCTCTGGAAACGAAAATTGAGCGTTTGCTCGATGAGGA
>JAHEJF010000361.1 GCA_024639025.1 Ahrensia sp.
AACCGTCGGAACCGATCGGCTCCCAGCTTTCTGCAAGCGATCCCTCGATTGCCATGTTCTTGTTGCGGCGCACCAGGCCTTCATAAACATTGTTGAGAAAACCAAGCACTGGTGCAGAGTTAACTGCGTGCGGATCCATGGTCTGAGGGTCTGTCGTTGACGCCCATTTGAACGTTTCTGCAGACGCACTTGTTGCCAAAATAGTGCTCGCAAGTGCTGCGAAGAATAGTTTTTTCATAAAGGCCTCCCGGCGGAAATTCAGTTTGGTACTACGCAATCAGGCAGGCAGCGCGGGAGCCCAAGCCCCCGCGCAGCGCTTAGTTGAACTTCAGGAATTTGAAGTGCGGCTGATCTTCCGGCTGAACCGGGAAATCAATGTTTTCTTTCATACCCCAGTTCAAGACCTGGTTGTGAATGGGCAGATAGATTTGCTCATCCTGCACCACTTGCCAAATCTCAGCAATTGTTGCGTTCCGCTTATCCAGATCAGTTTCGGAACCCAGAGATTGGATCTTGGCGTTGATCTCTTCATTGTCGAAACGCGAGCCGTTCCAAGAGCCACGGTCCTCGGTTGTTCCATGAACAAGGAAGTTGAATACATACTCTGAATCAAACGTCGGCACGCCCCATCCCAGCAGGTAGAAATCGGTTGTCTTGCCTGAAATCAGCGGGAAGTGCTGCGCTTTTGACTGCGCCACAAGGTTGGCATTGATGCCGATCTTGCTCATCATGCCAACTGCAGCCTGGCAGATGGCCTCGTCATTGACATAGCGATCATTGGGGCAGTGAAGCGTTACTTCAAAGCCGTCGCCGTATCCTGCTTCGGTCATCAGGTTCTTTGCAGCATCAATATCAACAGCGGGGTAGTCATTGAGCGCCTCTGTCCAACCGTTCACAAATGGCGGAATGATAACGCCTGTCGGCGCTGACTGGCCGCGCATAACGACTTGCTTGATGGCGTCGCGGTCGATGGCGAGGTTCATTGCCTGACGCACGCGGACGTCAGCAAACGGGTTCTTGCCGTCAATATTGTCATTTGTCAGATCATCGTCACCTGAGTTGATGCCGAAGAAGATGGTTCGGTTTTGCGGTGCATTGTTGACAATCAGGCCGTCCGCGTCAGACACGCGGCCAAGATCCTGCACAGGCACGTCCTGAATCAAGTCCACCTCGCCGGAAAGCAGGGCAGCCACGCGGGTCGCAGCATTCTGAATTGGCGTGTAGATGATTTCTGTGATTTCCAGCGGGAATTGACCCTGACCCCAATAGTTCGGGTTCGCTTTGAGCACCGTTTTTGTGTCTGGCTCCCGGCTTTCGAGCATGAATGCACCGGTTCCGTTGGCATTGCGCACAGCATAGGTTTCTTCACCTGTGTCAAATTCAGCCGGTACAGTCACATCATTGGCTTCTGCCCAGCCCTTATCCATCATGAACAAGTTTGTCAGATTGTTCGGCAGGATCGGGTTCGGACCGTCAGTTTCGATTTCGACCGTGTAGTCATCGACCGCCCGCACTTCCTTGATGGTGACGATCAGCTCCTTCATGTCAGAGCTTTCATGCTTGGCACGGGTGAAAGAGAAGACCACGTCCTCAGAATTGAAGTCTTCACCACCATGGAACTTTACGCCTTCGCGCAGTTTGAAAACCCAAACATTGGGATCACCTTCCTTGACGGCCCATTCTGTCGCCAGCGCGGGAATGGGCTTGGCTTCCATGTCTGGTGAAATCAGCGGTTCGTAAATTTGCTGTGCCAAAGCGTGGGTTGGACCTTCGTTTTGCGAATGTGGATCCATGGTCAAGCTGTCGCCAGCGCGAGCCCAGCGCAGCGTTTCGGCAGATGCAACGCCTGCAGTTCCTGTCAGAAGTGCGGCGGCAACCAATGCCATCAGTTTTTTCGAATTCTTGTTCACGGACAAACTCCCTTATACTACGTGTACAACGTGTCCCGCGGATGGTGGGACATCAAAAGAAAAAGTCTAGGCAGGAAGTGGACTGATAATCTAGCCCCTCATGCAGATTATTTTGCCTGCAGTGAGATAATCGATCTTCTCACGCAAATGCGGTGGGGATCAGATTGCCGCAAAGGATATTGAGACTGCATTTCATTGAAATTGAATTTCAGGCGTGACAGAACTAGCCAAAACCAAGCAGGGACATGAGATGCAATTTGCCAAGCTGAACGATATTCACATTCATTATCAAGAAGTTGGAGGGCCGGCAGATGGCGCCAGCCTGGTTTTTGTCAACTCGCTTGGTACTGACTTCAGGATTTGGCGAGATGTGATTGTGCGCTTTGTGGGCGATGCATCCATATTGGCCTATGACAAGCGTGGTCATGGCTTAAGCGATATTGGCAATCCACCTTATACGATCGAGGATCACGCATCGGACCTGGCTGGATTGTTGGACATGCTTGGAAAGAAGGACGTTATCCTGGTGGGCGTATCTGTCGGTGGGTTGATTGCCCAATCACTCTACAGATCAAGACCTGACCTGATTAAGGCCATGGTGCTTTGTGACACGGCGTCGAAAATAGGCACGCCGGAACTCTGGAGCGACCGCATGGCGAGTGTGGAAATTGGCGGATTGACCTCATTGGCCGATGCGACCATGCCGCGCTGGTTCACCGAAGAGTTCCGCAAACGCCATTCTGGTGATGTGCAGGGCTATCACAACATGCTCGCCAGGCAACCTGTGGAGGGCTATCTGGGCACTTGTGCGGCCATTCGCGATGCTGATTATACAGCCGATGCCAAGGTGATTGCGGTGCCGACCATGTGCGTCGTGGGCATGGAAGATGAGGCGACGACGCCGGAACATATGTGGGATCTTGCCAGCCTCATTCCGGGTAGCCGTTATGAAGAGATGAAACATGGCGCACATCTGCCGTTCATCGAGCAGCCTGAAAATTTTGCCAATTTGCTCAAGGATTTCATCAAGGGATTGAGCGAAAAAGCGCCGGAAGGCAGTTCAGTGCACTAATGGCGGGCTGTTCTTAGCTGTTTACTCTACCTTCAACCGGCACAGGATTGTGTTGTTGGTCTCGAGATCCGGGCCCCAAACGAACTTGGCACTGCGATCCCAGGAAACCCTGTCATAACCGTCCTTCGGGCCCACTGAGCGCGCTGAATGCTCAGTGGCAGAGGGCCAGCCACTATCATCGAAATCGACGTTTTTCCAACCGGCAGGCTCGGCGATTTCTTCAAAGCCGCAGGCGCCTTGTCCGGCAACGGGTCCTTTGACCTT
>JAHEJF010000362.1 GCA_024639025.1 Ahrensia sp.
GTTCTGTCTCTTTCACCTGCAAACATTGCCAGGATCGGATCGGCATAACAGGCGCTGGTGTTGCCGATGCCATGAATTGAAAACACCGTGATCTCACGCGTTTTCTTTGCAACAGCAGAAGGTAAGATTCCCGGAACAATCACCATTTCATCACTATCGCGTACCAAGGTGATGTCTGTTGCCGAGAAGGGCGAACCGACGCAGCCACCAAGCCAAAACAAACAGCAAAATAATCCGAAATTCGAAAGTCTTGTTAGCATGAGCATCGTCTCTCCTGACCGTTTTACTACCTCAAGCAGTCACCCAATCCCCAACACGATGGCTCAAACGGTAATGGAGGTGCGCGCCGACGTACAGGGGCAAGTGAACGCCAAGCACTGAGCATTCCATCAAAACATAAATGCAGAGACTGGGATTCCGGACATGGAAAAGAGAACAACAATTACACAATCGCTTGCGCTCGCCGGATTGCCACATAAGGTGGCGGCTGGAGGCGCTGAAATGCAATACATGAAAAACCCATTTCTCGGTCTCGGCATGAGTGGTCTGGCAGATCCGATTCCGACACCATCGACAAACAAGGCAGCTGTCGCTTCCTTGCTCACCCAATGTCCTGCCCACAGGCAAACACCACTGGTCAACGCAACTGATTTGGCTGCCGTGCTTGGTGTTGGATCATTGCATGTCAAAGATGAGCGCACACGTATGCAACTGGGCAGCTTTAAGGCGCTTGGCGCAGCCTATGTAATTGCGTGCGACGCGCAGACGGCCGGAGGCGATTTCTCTCAAGCACTTGCGCAAGAAACCTATGTTACCGCGAGCGCCGGAAATCACGGCATGTCGGTTGCAGCAGGCGCGCGAGTTTTCGGAGCACAAGCTGTCATCTATCTATCAAAGACAGTACCAGACGCCTTCGCGCAAAAACTGCGCGGCAAAGGCGCCCAAGTTGTTATCGAGGGCGAGAATTATGAAGCCTCAATGCAAGCAGCCACCGAAGCCGCGATGCGGAACGGCTGGCGGCTTTTGTCCGATAGTTCCTGGGATGGCTACTTTGAAGTACCGCATCGCTTGATGGAGGGATATCTGCAGATGGCTGCTGAAGCATTTGAGCAAATGCCAACCGAACCCACGCATATCATTCTGCAGGCTGGCGTGGGAGGCATGGCTGCCGCAGTTGCCGCCATGGCACGGGAAACATTCGGCGAAAAGCCGGTCGTTGTGGTGGTAGAACCCGAAGCGGCACCAGCCCTGTACGAGAGCATTGAACAGGGCAAAGCTGTACAAACATCCGGTCCGGTTTCCTCGATGGGTCGCCTTGATTGCAAGGAACCGTCCCTGATTGCATTAAAGGGGTTGTCGCGCGATGCAGATTTCTTTGCGCTGATCACAGAAACCGAGGGCAGTGAAACAATGCAAACACTGGCGGGTTTCGATCTTGCAACGACACCGTCGGGCGGCGCGGGACTCTCGTTCCTGCTTGCGACCGAAGATCCCAATACTATTGGGTTGGGTGAACAGGCCCACATACTTGCATTTCTGACTGAGGTGTCAGGACCATGATACCCAGACGCGGATTTTTGGAAGAAGAATTCAAGGCCAGATTGACGCGTGCGCAAGTTCTCATGAGCCACCATAACATTGACGCCTTGTTGCTCTCCACTGAACCCGACATACGCTATTTCACCGGATTTCTGACACGCTTTTGGGAGAGCCCAACCCGACCCTGGTTTTTGCTGTTGCCGCAATCGGGCAAACCTGTTGCAATCATCCCCTCAATTGGCGCCAACCTGATGGGATCTACCTGGATTGAAGACATACGGACCTGGGATTCACCAGCTCAGGATGAAGTCGGCATTTCACTCCTCATCCAATGCCTCAAAGACATTGCAGGCTCGAAGGGCAGTATCGGTATTCCCAGCGGACCGGAAACACACTTTCGAGTACCGCTTCAGAGCTATCATCGCATTACCGACAGTTTTGCAAATGGATCGCTGCGTGACGATGCGGGCATTGTTCGAAGACTGCGCATGGTCAAGTCAAAGGCTGAAATTGAAAAGATCAAGCACGCCTGTTCGATCGCCGGGCGAGCGTTTGATGCTGTGCCCAATCTGGTTGGCGCAGGCACAACCTTGGAATCGGTATTTCGATCATTCCAAGCCGCTTGTCTGGAAAGCGGTGCGGACTGGGTCTCCTATCTCGCAATCGGCGCCGATCGCGATGGTTATGCCGATGTTATTTCGCCCGCCAACGAGAAAGAACTGCAAGAAGGCGACATTTTGATGCTCGACACAGGCGTGGTCTGGGATGGATATTTTTGTGATTACAATCGCAATTTTGCAATCGGCAATCCTTCTGAACTGGCGTCGGATGCCCACAGGAAACTGATGCATGCCGTGCATGCAGCCCAGGCAATGGCCAAACCAGGGATCAAGGCATCGGACTTGTTCCATGCGATGAATAGTATTGTTGCGAAAGACGAAAAATCTACGGTCTCTGGACGGATGGGGCATGGTGTTGGCATGCAATTGACCGAATGGCCCTCCCTGATGGCGATCGATGACACGCCCATCGAAGAAGGCATGGTACTGACCCTTGAACCTGTGATTGAAACGACTGACGGCAAGATAATGGTGCATGAGGAAAACATTGTTATCACTTCAGACGGCTCAGAGTATCTATCTGCTCTGGCTTCAAATGAACTCACAAAATGCGAGGCGTAATGGAGCCTCTTCATTTCACAGCAAGTCAGAATCTGAACCAGCGCGCGACCATGGGACTGATCGTCCTACAGGAGGATGAAACCATCGAATTGGACTTTCGCCGTCTTCTGCCAGATGACATTGCGCTGCATGTCAGCCGAGTAGCGAGCGGGCAGCAAGTAACCCCGCAATCCCTGGAATCCATGCGCGAGAACTTAGCGGCCTCGGCTTCTCTCTTTCCGGCCGCAGCAGAGTTTGACTGTGTTGGCTACGCCTGCACTTCGGGCACATCCGTGATCGGCACCAATGATGTCGAATTGCGCATCAATGCCGGATGCTCGACACGACATGTCAGCAATCCTGTGAGCGGTATTATCGCTGCATGTGCACATTTGGGTATAACGCGCATCGCGCTACTCACGCCTTATATCCCGGATGTCTCGAACAAGTTGCGTGACGTTTTGGATCAAGCCGGTATTGCGTCACCATCAGTTGGATCCTTCAATCAGGCAGATGAAGCAATTGTTGCCCGCATCGATGAAGCAT
>JAHEJF010000363.1 GCA_024639025.1 Ahrensia sp.
GAAAGTGCCGATCTTCTGTATCATCTGATGGTTGTCCTTCACATGCGCGGCATCAAGATGCAGGATGTTCTCGCAGAGCTTGAACGTCGAACACAACAAAGTGGCATCGAAGAGAAGGCGACACGGCCCAAGGGTTAGCAAGGCAATTCAGGAGCGGCGATTGGTGATGGATGTGAAGAGTCCGCAAAAGCAGCAGGACGCAGTTGATGCAGCAAACGCGGCTGTGGTTGATCAACTGTCCGGCGATGCCCTGTCGCCCTATAGAAAATTCTCCGCCGATCAATGGGCCGAGTTCCGAGCCGACACGCCGTTGACGCTGTCGCAGGATGAAGTAACGCGGCTACGCTCTTTGAACGACCCGATTGATCTTGAAGAAGTGCGTCGTATTTACCTGTCTCTTTCGCGCCTGCTCTACTCTCATGTTGAGGCATCGCAATCCCTGTTCAAGCAACGGACCAAGTTTCTCAATGTGACCCGCGCGATAAAAACACCCTTTATCATCGGTGTCGCCGGATCGGTTGCCGTGGGAAAGTCCACAACGGCACGCATCCTGAAGGAGCTCTTGGGACGATGGCCTTCCAGCCCGAAGGTCGACCTGATCACCACCGACGGATTTCTTTTGCCGAACAAGGAACTGCGCAAGCGCAACATCATGGAGCGAAAGGGGTTTCCTGAAAGCTATGATGTCGGCGCCATTCTGCGGTTCCTGTCCGCGATAAAGGCTGGCGAGAAAGACGTCCACGCGCCAGTTTATTCGCACTTGATCTATGATGTGCTTGATAATGAAACGCAGGTGATCAGCCAGCCGGACATTTTGGTTTTCGAGGGTATCAATGTGCTCCAGGTCAGCGACTTGCCCGAGGGAGGCCGCACCGTTCCATTCGTTTCAGACTTCTTTGACTTCTCCGTCTATATCGATGCCGATGATACATTAATCCGGGAATGGTATGTTGAGCGATTCATGCGCCTGAGAGAAACGGCTTTCCAGGACCCGAATTCCTTTTTCCATCGCTATTCCGAATTATCGGCGGATGAGGCCCGTGCAATTGCCGAAGGTCTTTGGTCAAGTATCAATATGAAGAACCTGCATCAGAATATTCTGCCCACCCGGCCGCGTGCAGATCTGATCTTGCGAAAAGGATCCGACCATCTGGTTGAATCAGTGCTGCTTCGCAAGCTCTAGATCTGAAACCTCATCAGCTTTTGTGACCCTTCTCAGTGTCAGGTTTATTCTGCCGCCCTTTGATAAAAGGGTGGATGTATCGGGATAGATCCGGTCGACACCATGATAGGCAAGCCGGCTCTCGCCCTGCAAAAGCAACACATCGCCCGAATGCAACTTGATCGATTGTGTCGGCTCGTTGCGATTGGTTCCGCCGATACGAAACAGGCAGTCATCGCCAAGCGAAATAGAAAGGACAGGCGCTTCGAAATTGTCTTCGTCCTTGTCTTGGTGCAGACCCATTTTTGCGCTGCCGGTGTAGAAGTTGATGAGACAGGCTTCGGGTGGCAGCGGATAGTTGGCAAATTCCTGCCACAGGTCCAGCAACCGTTGCGGCATTTTTGGCCAAGCTTGGCCTGTGACCGGATGCGACGATTGATAGCGGTACCCGCCAGACTGGTCGGTGACCCAACCCAACGCTCCGCAATTGGTCATGCGCACACTCATCGGCTTTCCGGTTCGGGGCATGGTGGGTGTATAAAGCGGCGCGTGTTTGACGACCGAACGAATGTCGCTCAACAAGGCGCGTTGTTCATCCCATGAAAGGCACATCGGGATGTGCCGAACACCCGCTGGCAAATCGGCCATTACTCACCCATGCCGACAATCGGACCGGGCACACCAAATAATTCCGGCCAGATCGTGAAGCTTGCATCGGTCGAACCCGTATGAAGATCGATCAGGTTCCATCGATTGTTGACAAAACGAAGCAGGGCAATGGTGGTCAATCCATCCATGTAATCAATCTCACTGGCATATCCCGTTTCGCTCGGATCAATCGCAGACCCATCCGGCCGTTGCGGATAGCCGACCACAAACGCCCAGCCTTCTGCGACATTCATGGTGTCGATCACAAACACCACGGGGCCGCGCATCGCCGCTTCCACTTGTGGTCGCATGGCATCAAGAATGGCCACACGCTCTGCACTGCCAGGCTGCGGCGTCTTGATCGACATGGCCGTGCCGACAGACACCGTTAGGAGAGTAAGTCCCGACCAAAACAATAGCAGTTTGAAGTAGCGCACCATATTCCTGTCTTTCCAACATCAATCACCATTGTCGACCCGGTTCCCGTTATACGTCAAGCATGCCAGATAGAGCGCTTCAGTCTTCAACTGAAACGCTGGCACGGATGTGGACATTGAATATATTGTATGATCCGGGCTCTGCTATTCCATCAAAGGGTGACAAAGTCCAAACCCGCGCTGCAAGTTTCTCAATTCAATCCATTGTTCGGCGCCGATGTCGGCCCTCGCGCTCTTGCTTGCTGCATCAGGTCTCGCGCCAACAGATCGCATTCAGTGAGAATGTCATCAACCGTGTGGCCTCGACGCTTGTTGTATCCCGGTGGACGTCCTGGTCGCAGTGGCGGCAGCATGACCCGGCCGCTATCGCCATATGTTTGCATCTTGGCGGTGTATCTGGCGAGCCGTCGTGCTTGCTTGGGCAGATCGTCAAGCGCAATCTGCAAAGCCTGAAGGCGCTGGATCAAACGGGCCGGGTTCACTTGGCCACCCCTTTCACCTGGCTTGGCTGCAGGCGTAAAACACGGTTCGGAAATGCCGGGTACGCTGATTCGGGGTGGTGATTTTGCAATCAATCGCCGTTGGCGGCTGCCGAAACGCTTGCGCGGATCAATCAGTCGAAACGCGGGTCTGGAATTTGCATTGGCGCTGAATGTCTTGAAATCGGGTAGTGCTGAGCGATCGCGCTGATGTAAGGGTTTCAGGCTGAATGCCATGATCACGATCAGGCGCCGCGCAGCCGATTCGGCCGGACGAATCAACCGAATGACGGCACGGTGAACAGATTTGGAGAGACGCGCCGGTTTGTTTCCAGACGTAAAACCTGCCTGTGCCAAGAGCAGCGCCACCACACCGATCAGTGCGTCACGATTCTTCTTGATTGCCAATCCCCAGTCCATCAGCGCCTCGTCTCAATAGTCAGGGCAGTATGGGTCAGGCGACAAAAGGTTGGATAAAGTAGGGGACATGAAACCAAGCTCGGCGTCATTCGAT
>JAHEJF010000364.1 GCA_024639025.1 Ahrensia sp.
GGGCACACGCCGGCTTGCATGGTGCATGTGATTGGCGACGCTGCATTTGCCGGAGATACCTTGTTTATGCCAGATGGCGGGTCGGCGCGCGCTGATTTTCCCGGCGGAGACGCCGGACAGCTGTATGATTCAATCCAAAAAGTATTGGCGCTGCCGGCAGAAATGCGCTTGTTCATGTGTCACGATTACGGGCCAAATGGACGAGACATCCAGTGGGAAACCACAATCGGAGAAGAAAAACAGCACAACATCCATGTTGGTAGCGGCAAAACTCGGGATGAATTTATCAAGTTTCGCAAGGAACGTGATGCCCAACTGGCGGTACCAAAACTCATCATCCCGTCGCTTCAGGTCAACATGCGGGCAGGAGAAGTACCAACAGACGAGGAAGGTAATCCGGTGCTGAAGGTTCCAGTCAACGGCTTATAGAATTGGAATGCAAAATGGATGTAAGAAAAATAAGCGATGAAATTTCCGTTGGACCACAGATATCTGAGGAGCATGTAAGAAAGCTGCGGGAACTTGGGTTCAAAACGATTATCTGCAATCGACCCGACGGAGAAAGCGGTGATCAGCCAGATTTTCAACTGATCATGAACGCTGCGGCGAAAGCCGGATTGGATGCACATCACTTGCCGGTGGTTCCCGGAGGTATTACCGAGCATGATATTCATGCGTTCTCGCTTGCGTTAGCAGAATTTCCTGGTCCTGTTTTTGCTTATTGCCGCACTGGGACCCGTGCTGCAGCGCTGTGGGCATTGACCCAAGCTGGAAGCGGTGCGGATATCGAAGCTTTGCTTCATGATACTTCCAAAGCCGGGTGCGACTTGAGCGCGATGCGCCCGCTGTTGGAGGCAACCGCAAAGGACGCAGTGAGGCGATAGGCTCACTCGTTCGATAAATTCATGGTTGCACTACAGCGGTATTTTCCAGTCCTTGGATGGGGGCGAAACTACAACAGATCCAATTTTTCCAATGATTTGCTGGCGGCGGCAATTGTCACAATCATGCTCGTACCGCAGTCTCTGGCCTATGCGTTGCTGGCAGGGTTGCCACCGGAAATGGGCCTATATGCTTCCATCATGCCCATCGTTCTGTATGCGATTTTTGGAACCAGCCGTTCCCTGGCAGTTGGACCGGTTGCAGTGGTTTCCTTGATGACAGCTGCTGCTGTGGGCAAGATCGCTGAAACAGGATCCGCGGATTATATTGCAGCTGCACTTACGCTCGCCTTCTTGTCCGGGTTGTTTCTCATGCTTATGGGAGTATTTCGATTAGGCTTTCTGGCAAACTTCTTGTCGCATCCGGTGATAGCAGGATTTATTACCGCCTCGGGCATCATTATTGCGACCAGTCAGCTCAAGCACATCCTGGCAATTGATGTTCAAGGTCACACTCTTGTCGGGCAGATCGTTTCGATCGTTACGAACATCGGGGAAATTCATTGGCTAACATTGGTAATGGGGATCTCGACGACGGCTTTTTTGTTTTGGGCCAGGAAAGGATTGACTAAAGCTCTTTTGCGTCTTGGATTATCAGCGAAGATAGCTGCAACGGTCGGCAAAACCGGCCCGGTTCTTATGGTTATTGTGACCATTTTCCTCACATGGCTGCTCGATCTTGGCACAAAGGGTGTGTCACTGGTCGGCGCGGTGCCGCAAGGATTGCCACCTCTCTCGCTTCCGAGTTTTGATAGTGATGTCTGGTCAGGCCTGGTTGGGTCGGCAGTGCTAATATCAGTTATCGGTTTTGTTGAATCGGTCTCGGTTGCTCAAACGCTGGCTGCCAAGAAGCGTCAGCGTATTGATCCTGACCAGGAGCTAATTGGCTTGGGTGCCGCCAATGTGGGAGCAAGCTTTACTGGCGGGTTTCCGGTCACAGGGGGGTTCTCCCGATCAGTTGTGAATTTCGATGCCGGTGCTGATACGCCCGCAGCCGGTGCTTACGCAGCAATTGGGCTGGCGTTCACTTCCCTGTTCCTGACGCCACTGATCTACTACTTGCCCAAAGCCACGCTTGCTGCAACCATCATCGTTGCGGTGACATCTTTGATCGACTTTTCAATATTAAAGAGGGCCTGGATCTATGCAAAAGCCGACTTCATTGCTGTTGCAATCACCATAGTTGTCACGCTGGGATTTGGCGTGGAGTTTGGCGTTACCGCCGGTTTGTTGCTGTCCATCTTGATCCACCTTTACAAGACTTCGCGACCTCACTTTGCCATTGTTGGCCAAGTGCCCGGAAGTGAGCACTTTCGCAATGTATTGCGCCACGACGTGATTACGGATCCTGCGGTTCTAGGCATACGTGTGGACGAGAGCCTGTTTTTTGCAAATGCGCGGTTTTTGGAAGACACCATCTATGACGAAGCCAGAAAAATGCACGAACTGAAACATGTTGTCTTGCTGTGCTCCGCGGTCAATTCGATTGACATGAGTGCCCTGGAGTCGCTTGAAGCGATAAATCTGAGGTTAAACGACATCGGTATCAAACTTCACTTGAGCGAGGTCAAAGGCCCAGTAATGGATCGGCTCAAGCGCTGCGATTTTCTTGAGCACCTAACCGGAGACGTTTTCCTGAGCCAGCACCAAGCGATGGCAGCGCTGGGTTCAGGTACATCGGCGACCTAGAGAATTTCAGCATACGGTGAAACGCTCTAGGCGGTTTTCAGAACGAGCATGATGTCCATGACATTTGTTCCGGTCGGACCGGTTGTGAAAAGGGCGTCTCGTTGATCAAGATAGCTACCTGAATCTGCATTCTGAAGATAAGCGGTGATGTCGGTTTGAACCGTGTCGCCGTCAACCAGACCGCCTGCATCGCCAGTTGGCCCGTCCGTTCCATCTGTGCCAGCCACCAATATGCTCAGATTGTTTCGCCCTCGCAACAAACCTGCCAGGTAAAGTGCCAAATGTTGGTTGCGTCCACCTCGCCCCGGCCGGTCTGGTAGGACACAGGTTGGTTCGCCGCCAAAAATGTAGAGCCCATTAGGGCCATCGCCGACGATATCAAACACTCGATCTGCCACTTCGGCTACATCTCCATAGAGGATCTCAGTGTTTTCAATGATCGTCAGATCAAGCGCGATTGCAGCGCTCTGGATGGCTTGGCGCGCGACCTGATTGGATGCGGCGATCGATACTGTGATATTCGGATTATCGCCGTGGTATGCGCCAATTCCGGAACCAATAACGTCAATGCTGTCCCCTTCGACGTCGGATACTG
>JAHEJF010000365.1 GCA_024639025.1 Ahrensia sp.
TCTGGACCTTGTGGAGCATCACAAGCAGGAGCGCGGCGCCGTCGAATTCATGAACATCTGTATGCGTTGGCATGAAGCGTTCAACAAGATGGAGTATTCCGGCATTCCGATTATCGCGGCATTGAAAGGCGCCGTGGTGGGCGGAGGATTGGAACTGGCCTCATCTGCCCATATCCGGGTTGCTGACCAGACAACCTATTTTGCCTTGCCTGAAGGCCAGCGTGGTTTGTTTACCGGCGGCGGAGCGACAATCCGGGTTGCCGATCTGGTGGGCAAGGCGCGCATGATCGACATGATGCTGACAGGTCGTATTTATCGCGGTCAGGAGGCGGTTGATGTGGGCATGTGCCAATATCTCGTCGAAGGTGACAGCGAGGAAAAAGCCCTGGAACTGGCCAAGCAGGCGGCTTCGAACCCGACATTGTCCAATTTTGCCATCTGCTCAACCATCAGCCATGTTCAAAACATGTCAGGATGGGATGCAGCCTATTTCGAAGCGGTTATGGCAGGCATGGTCAATACCCAGCCTGAAGCGCAGAAGCGGCTTGAGGCGTTTGCCAACAAGACGGCAGCGCGCATCAAGCCGACCTGATCGGCTCTAGACTCTGTCAGCCTTTGATGGAATCGCGGCACCCGGATTTATCCAATATTTTCAATGCCCAAATCCGCGCCAGCGTTGCAGTTGAAGACTGAAACGCTCTAGTGACGAAGCATTTCCAGGAATCTGTATTGGTTTTCTGGCTTTTCGAACGCACCGGTAAATCGGGTCGTGATCGTCGTAGAGCCCTGCTTGCGAATGCCGCGCATGGCCATGCACATATGTTCTGCTTCGATCATCACCGCCACGCCCAGGGGTGCGAGTGATTCATCAATTGAAGCTGCGATCTGTGCGGTCATGCTTTCCTGTGTTTGCAGGCGGTGCGCAAAGATATCCACCACACGTGCAATCTTTGAAAGACCCAACACCCGCTCATCGGGCAGATAAGCGACATGCGCTTTGCCGATGATCGGCACCATGTGGTGCTCACAGTGTGAATGGAACTGGATATCCTTGACCAGAACGATGTCGTTGTAGCCGGCGACCTCTTCAAAGGTCCGGCCCAAGACCTCGGACGGATTCTCCTGATAGCCGCCAAAAAGCTCGCTGTAGGATTTGACCACGCGGGAAGGCGTATCCAGCAGTCCTTCGCGATTGACGTCCTCACCCATCCATTTGAGAAGCGTGCGCACAGCTTCCTCAGCCTCCTCGCGGGTCGGCTTGTCAGCATCACTATGCGTTTGCAGTTCAGCGCCTGGCAGCTTTTTTACAATGGCATCCATCGCTATTTTTCTCCAAAGTCAGTGCAATTGAGCCCAATGGTCAATTGCTGGACCACACCTGTCTATTCTGATCGCAAACAAGAATAATGGCAAACCTTGCCGTTTTCGTGCCAACGATCCTATATATAGGCTGTGTAAGATTTATTGCCACTGACACAAGAAAAACTTTTTGGTGCGAGCCTACATGATTGATGATGTCTACAATTCGAAGCTGCTACAATTTGCCGGCAATATTGGGCGTATTGGGCATTTGGAAGCACCTGACGCCAGTGCAAAGGCCGTTTCAAAGCTTTGTGGCTCTACCGTTTCGATCGATGTGAAGATGGAAAACGATCAGATCACAGACTACGCGCAACAGGTAAAGGCTTGCGCGTTGGGGCAGGCGACGTCGGCAATTGTTGCTGAAAACATCATCGGCGCCACTGCCGAGGAAATTCGCCGTGCGCATGCACAAATGACCCAGATGCTCAAGGCTGACGGGCCGGCACCCAACGGGCGATTTGAAGATCTGAAGTACCTGCAACCCGTCAAGGACTACAAGGCGCGGCACGCATCGACATTGCTGGTGCTCGATGCGCTTGTTGATGCCCTTGATCAGATCGCACAAAAACAGGCCGCAGCCTGAAATGTGCGCAGATAATGCATCCCACCCAAAATCCCGCAATTGGCAGGGTGAATGGCCCAAAACGCCCGGCAGGCTGCTGGGTACTGGGCTGATACGCCTTTACCAGCTCACGCTGTCGGGTTTTGTCGGCAATACCTGTCGTCATCTGCCGACTTGCTCGGAATATGGCTATGAAGCAATTGCGCGTCATGGCCTTTTGCGGGGAAGCTGGCTCACGGCAAAACGTGTGTCCCGCTGCGGCCCAGGTGGTACCAGCGGCATCGACAACGTACCGGTCGACTGAGCCGACGCATCAATTGGCGCCATTTGCTCTGTTTCACCGGACGCTCTTTATACCGTTTGATGAAATCAAGGGTTTAAGTACCAGCTGGTATCTGAACCGGGAGTCCACCGAGCTGAGTTCGCGCAAGCGCCGAATGTCAAAGTTTGATGCCAAGCGAACAGGCGGCATGGATCAAAAGCCATGCAGGCGGAGAAATGACGCTTAGCGGGCAGTCGCATCCGGAGGGAAAAGCCGGCCGAGGACCTCTTGGTTTTATCGTGGGAGCCGCAGTTTTTATGTCCGAGATGATGATTTGGACAGTCTGGCACGCACTGCCGCTGCTCACATCCTGACCAGCTTAAATTGTCGGTCCCGTCTTGAGATCATCTTGCGCGATAAGCACCGGGCGTAGCGCCGGTCGCTCTTTTGAAGTCGGTGCCAAAACGGCTCAGATCATTATAGCCGACGCGAGAGCAGATCTCAGCAACGGAGAGTCTGGTTGTCCGGAGCAATTCCTTGGCCAGATCAATCCGGCCGGCGATCACATATTGTAGCGGGCTTTTACCTGTGGCTGCTTTGAAAGAGCGGGTGAAGTGATAGCCGCTCATCGCTGCAAGACCCGCCATCGAGCCCAATGTCAGGTCCGCCGTCAGATTGTCATGCACATATTCAATGATCCGCCTCATTCGATTGCCTTCGATCTGCGATGGCTCGGGACGGACGGCCAGCGCCTTGGTCAACTGCGCCGCCAAAGCGCGATGCATGGTTTCGCTGTATATGGTGCCGCCCTTGCAGAAGCTTTCGGCGGCCATGGCAAGTTGAACGGTAACCGGATCGAAATCGCCCACCATGGGGGCAATCGTTTCGGGCCTTTGCATGCCCACTTCCTGAAGCACCATTGGCTCGATTTCAATCAGCATAATGTCAAGCGGCTCATCGAACGCGCAGCTACCCTTGGAACCTGGCGGCATGATCCAGCCCTGATTGGCGACCAGTGGATGCGGGGTTGGCTT
>JAHEJF010000366.1 GCA_024639025.1 Ahrensia sp.
GATGGCCTGGTCTGCTCTGGCCGGCGGGCGTTTGTTTGATCCAAACGATGCGGCGGCGCAGCGCCTGATGCCGCGCCTCAAAGAAATTGCCAGCGATCATGGTGTCGGCGCCGATGCCGTTTCAATCGCATGGCTGCTTGCGCATCCGGCAAATATCATGCCGGTTGTGGGCACCAACAATATTGAACGCATAGCCAAGGCTTCCGATGCGCTCAAGGTGAAACTCAACCGTGAAACATGGTTCGAACTTTGGACCCTCGCCGAAGGCAAAGCAGTCCCTTGAAGGAAATCTCTCTCATGAATGCCGATGCAAATCTAAATCTAGATGCACTCAACAAGAGGGCATTGAAGAACGCCATGGGTTGTTTTGCGACCGGAGTGACCGTTGTGACCACCAATGTCGACGGACAGGACTTTGGCATGACGTGCAACTCTTTCAATACCGTGTCGCTTGATCCAGCCATGGTGCTCTGGTCTATTCGCCGGGCGTCGACAAATTTCGACATCTATACAAGAGCCGAGGGCTACACGGTCAATATTCTCTCAGCTTCGCAGCAGGAAGATGCCATGCGCTTTGCAAAGGGCACGCAGGAGGAGCGCTTTAATGGTGTTGAATTGCGCCGCTTGCAATCTGGTCGCTTGAACCTGGTTGGCGCGACGGCGTGGTTTGACTGTGAAATGTACAATGTCGTTGAAGCAGGCGACCATGACATTCTGATTGGCCGCGTTTTGAGCTTTGCATCCAATGGTGCCGCGCCGCTTGGCTATCTCAATGGTGAATTCGTCGAATTGGCCTAGACAGGTTCAGCGCTTTATTGAAACGCTGGCGCGCTTGTCCTCTGACAATTGCCACAGTGAGTGCACGATCAGCGCGATTACCAATACAACACCGGCGATGAGCGCGGTCCGGGTTGGTATTTCAGCAAATATCATCCAGACCCAAACCGGCGCCAGAACGGTTTCAAGCAGGAAAAACATGCCGACTTCCGCCCCGGTCAGATACTTTGGACCGGTTGCAAGGCACCAGAATGCAGCCGGTATGACAATCGCACCATTAAGGATGGTCCAGATCGGGACGTCCAGATGGAATGCGTCAGCCCCGCCATTATTGATCAGCGCAACCGCTGCAACACCAGCTGGCAGGATCGCACCCAACATCGGCGCAAAGCCCATATCCTGACCGCTTTTGCGGGCAAATATCTGTCCAAGCGAAAGCATGAATGCGGCGCCTAGCGCACATACATCGCCAAACAGGTTTCCGCTTTGAAGACTGTCTGCCACGATAGCGAAAATGGCCGCAATCATCACGCCGATGGTCCAGAGCGTCACGGGTTTGGGGCGTTCTCCCAGCACAAACCATCCCAACAGCGCAGAGAAGATCGTGATGGAGGTAAGTATAAACACCAGATTGGCGGTCGTTGTGTTGTAGATGGCAGCGATGAACGCAATGGCACTGGCACCATAGAATAATGCAACCGAAATCCCTGCGCGGCCGGCGATCAACCTTGTCGGCTTGCCCCGCCACAAGCTGATTGCAAACCAGCACACAATTGCTGCCAGAAAGCTCAGCCCGGAACGGGTGAGCTGCGCTGACCACAAATCGCCGCCGCCAAGCCGGATCATCGGAATATCAACGGTCAATATGAAGCCGCCAATTCCAGTGATCAGAAGGCCTTTTTGGTAGGGGGTCATTGATGTCGGGCGTTCATGGTGGAATTTCGCACTTTGATAGGCTCGCTGCAACTGGAATTGTAAGGTGAATGCAATGTCCGGGCTCGTACCAATGTTTCGGCTCTGAGTTCAAGCAACCAAAGGCGGGCATTGCTTAGTCTTCGTAGAGCTCCCAGCCATTGGCGTGAAGATGCTCTTGTGGCCTAAAACGCGTTTTGTATTCCATTTTGCGGGATCCTTCGACCCAATAACCCAGATAGACATGTGGAAGACCGGCCTGTCGAGTGCGCTCGATATGATCCAGAATCATCCATGTGCCAAGCGAGCGACGCAGTTCCTGCGGATCAAAGAACGAATAGACCATGGAGTAGCCATCCGACATGCGGTCGGACAAGGCAACCGCAACAAGAGGTCCTTCGCCTTTTCCGGAAACAAAACTGTCCGGGCCGCGGCGCCGGTATTCGATGATCTTGGTCTCAACATGCGTGTCTTCAACCATCATCGCGTAGTCAAGCACCGTCATGTCTGACATGCCGCCGTTCTTGTGTCGGCTGTCCAGATACTCACGGAAAAGGGAGTATTGTTCAGAGCTGGGCTCGCCAACACTTTCCGTGCCAATCAAGTCGCTGTTGAGCTTGGAAAGGCGACGCATATTCTTCGTCGGTTGAAACTCGTCGGTCAAAATGCGGACGGAAACGCAGGCGCGGCAGGTTTCGCAAGCGGGGCGATATGCGATGTTTTGGCTGCGACGAAAACCGCCTTGGGTGAGCATATCGTTGAGCTCAGGCGCTTTTTCCCCGACCAGATGGGTGAAGACCTTCCGCTCCAACTCGCCGTGAAGATAGGGGCAGGGCGAAGGTGACGTCAAAAAAAACTGAGGTGTCTTTGTACTGTGTTGAGTCATTCTCACCCGCAAAAAATCCTGCGGTAAGAATTGTGCAGAATCGCTAAAACGTCAAGAAAAACTAGACCGGGGCTGGTTACACATCGACATCGCTGCGCACGACAACGGTGCCGAGCGCCAAATCGTGCAACATACGCTTGTGCTCAAGAAACAACGGTGCCAGCAGAAGCGGTGCAAAAACCACGGTTGTTGCCCAAAACAGCACGGCGTGAACTATAGCGGTCATCCAGTCGATGGATTGGCCATCATAGCGGACAAGCTTAATCCGCATCATTTGCATGCCCCAGGTCGCTTGATTGGGCCCACCCATGGTCCACGCGACATAGCTCAGCGCCACCAGAGGAGCGAGAATGAGATAAAGCAACCAGCCCGCTCCAAGCGTGATGAAGCCAACGAAGAAAATCACGATGGCGGCAAAAACCACCAGCATTGCGACCATCAGATAGTCGATCAAAAATGCCAGGATTCGTTTGGTCCGTACACCTTCCAAATAGCGCCAATGATCAAAAGCACTGCTGGTTGGTCCGTCATTTACGGTCTGGTCGTTGGCATTCATCAATCAATCTCCTTAGCCAAGATATGGCGATGCAAGCGCCACACTTCAAGTTCATTGACCTTGGAGGTCCTTTGCGACCCGCAGCGCA
>JAHEJF010000367.1 GCA_024639025.1 Ahrensia sp.
TTTCGGGCAGCAAGCCATCGGGCGAAAGGCCTGAAAATACGAGCCCGGCCTGCTCGAGTTGGTCCTTGTAGTCGATATTGACCTCATAGCGATGGCGATGACGTTCGCTGACGTCACTTTTGCCATATATTCCAGCTATATGCGACCCTTTCTTAAGAGGGTGTGGATAGGCGCCAAGGCGCATTGTACCACCCAAATCGCCGGCTTTTTCCCGTTTTTCAAGCTGATTGCCCTTCAGCCATTCGGTCATGATGCCAACGACGTTTGTCCCTCCCTGGCCCGAATCAAACTCGCTTGATCGTGCGTCTTCTATCCCTGCAAGATTGCGGGCGGCATCAAGTACTGCCATCTGCATGCCATAGCAGATCCCAAAGAACGGTACCTTGTGCTCGCGGGCAAAGGTTGCCGCCTTTATTTTGCCCTCCGCGCCACGCTCTCCAAAGCCGCCGGGCACCAGAATGCCGTGCACGTTCTCCAGATAGGGTGAGGGATCTTCTGATTCGAAAACTTCCGATTCAATCCATTCCAGATTAACCCGCGCCCGATTGGCAATGCCGCCGTGAGTGAGCGCTTCCATCAGCGATTTATAGGCGTCTTTCAGGCCTGTGTATTTTCCGACAATCGCAATGGTGACTTCGCTTTCAGGATTGTGGATGCGGTCCGACACCACGTTCCAGACGTTCATGCGCGGCTTGGGTGCCGGTTCAATGCCGAAGACTGAAAGCACTTCCTTGTCCAGCCCTTCCTTGTGATAGGACATGGGCACATCGTAGATGCTCTTAACATCCAATGCCTGGATAACCGCCGACTCGCGGACATTACAGAACAAGGAAAGCTTGCGGCGTTCGGCCTGAGGGATTTCCCTATCGGCGCGCACCAGCAGAATGTTAGGCGCAATGCCAATCGAGCGCAGTTCCTTGACTGAATGCTGCGTCGGTTTGGTTTTAAGCTCGCCTGCAGCCGGTATCCATGGCATCAGGGTCAGGTGCACATAGCAGCAATTGCCGCGCGGCAGATCATTTCCGAGTTGGCGAATCGCTTCCATGAACGGCATGGCTTCGATGTCACCGGCCGTGCCACCCACTTCACACAAGACGAAATCATAGTCCTCATTGCCGTCCAGCACGAAGTCCTTGATCTCGTTGGTAACATGCGGAATGACCTGCACGGTCGCGCCCAGATAGTCGCCGCGACGCTCTTTGGAGATGATGTTCTGATAAATGCGACCGGTGGTGATATTGTCACTTTGTACAGCTGAACGTCCGGTGAATCGCTCATAGTGGCCAAGGTCGAGATCGGTCTCCGCCCCATCATCAGTCACAAAAACTTCGCCGTGCTGATAGGGCGACATCGTGCCCGGATCAACGTTGAGATAAGGGTCCAGTTTCTTGAGTCGAACCGAATAGCCGCGCGCTTGTAACAATGCGCCCAGCGCTGCGGATGCGATGCCTTTTCCAAGGGAAGAAACCACGCCACCAGTAATAAAAACATATCGTGCCATGGGAGTTCACGCTTAGATCGCTTCTACGCATTTGGCAAAGAAAAAATGTGATCGACAATAAAAATGCCGGTGGAAAACCGGCATCTTCAAATCTCTATTCAGTTGGAACGGCGGGTGTGTCCGGTTCGGCTTCTTCCGTACCGCCCAAAAGATCGAGCACGCCGCCTTCGGTGGGTGCGCCTTCCTGCGTCTGCGCAGCGGGATCGGTGCCGATCCGGTCCAGAATATTTGTTGGGTCGTCGCCGTAACGCGCCACCAGGCCCAAGGCGACGGATGTTGCGAAGAAACATGCCGCCAACACCGCGGTTGTCTTGGTCAGCGTATCGGCCGTGCCGCGGGCACTCATGAAGCTGCCACCGCCGCCGCCACCAATTCCCAGGCCTCCGCCTTCAGAACGCTGAAGCAGCACCACCACGACAAGCGCGATGACAATTAGCAGATGAATGACAATAAGGACGTTTTCCATGGATGAACCTGATTATGCTAGCGGCGCGTGCATACATTGATTGTGCGGCAATGCCAATACCGCATATGAAAAACAATCGGACCGCAATTACGACTTTACTGCATTGCAAATGGCGAGGAAGTCCGCCGATTTCAAGCTGGCGCCGCCAATCAAACCGCCATCAACATTTTGAATGGCAAGAATCTCTTCCGCATTGCCCGGTTTCAGCGATCCACCGTACAAAATGCGCATCGCTGCACCTTCCTCGCCCAGCAAGCTGATTAGCTCGTTCCGGATATGGGCATGAATTGACGCGATGTCTTCGTTGGATGGCACAAGCCCGGTGCCGATGGCCCAAATCGGCTCATAGGCAATGACGGTGTTGGTCGCCGTCGATTGAGGCGGAATCGATCCCTTGATTTGCGATGTCGCCACCGTATTGGCCCTGCCGTCTTCGCGCTCCTGCCGGGTTTCACCAATGCAGATAATCGCTGTCATGTCGGCATCTTGGACAGCTTGTGCCTTTTCATGCACGCCCTGGTCTGTCTCACCATGATCCGTGCGTCTTTCGGAATGGCCAACAATGATGTGGTGAGCGCCTGCATCCTTGATCATCGGCGCCGAAACATCGCCCGTGTGGGCGCCTGAACTGTTTGCGTGACAATCCTCGGCACCAATATGCAATGCAGTGTCGGCGCACAACCGGGCGGCACGGTCGATCAGTGTGAAGGGCGTGCAAATCAGCGCGTCGTATGTCGCGGCACTCACACCGGCTGCGATGACCTTGATTTCCGGCAATTGTTCGGAAGTCCCGTTCATCTTCCAGTTTCCGGCGATCAAGGGCTTGATGTTGGGCGTCATGAATGTGTCCTGATTTTCTTATAGTGGGATGCGAAAGTCGCATCGGGAAATGCTCGCCCGTTTGCTAGCGCTTTTGTGAAGACCTTAAAAGCCCCAATTTTTGGCTTATTGCTTGCCAATGATGCAAACCGTTCATAAAAGCATTCAACAGATTCATACGGGTTGAGGTCAATGTTAGGAAGTCTGCGCAACGCATCCAAGGGTTGGGTGTCCAAGATATTGTTATTACTGCTTGTATTGAGTTTTGCCGTATGGGGCATTTCTGATCAATTGAGCGGCGGCCTGGGATCAGGCTCCGTGCTGGAGGCCGGGGAAACCAAGGTCTCAGCCGTAGAGTATCGATTGGCCTATAACCGGCAGCTGGGTGTGCTATCGCAGCAATTGGGGCAACGGGTCACCAATGAGCAGGCAC
>JAHEJF010000368.1 GCA_024639025.1 Ahrensia sp.
CGGACCAGGCGATCACCCAAGATGTCCTGCTCGGCCAGGACAAGAAATTTCTCCGTTTCGAACCCGTGCTCGATGTTAAGCACTGCCGTTGCTGTGACGCTGCTTGACAGTTGGGCCAACTTCCCTGATTGGTCGACAGGCTGAAAGCCGCCAAGTCCATGTTCCTGAAGAATTTGAACCAGGCGTGACAACGATCCTTCGGACCATCCAGTCAAAAGTGTTTGTTTGCCCTCGGCGCGCTGGTCGGCGATGTAGCGCGCTGCTAGCTCAAAAATGTTGAGATTGGGCGTTTCGCGTTCAACTGAGAAGTTTCGGCCTGCTCTCGTATTGATGGAGACAATGCTGCGCCGTTCGCTCTCCAGCTGGTCAAATGGCGTGAGGTCCACATGTGCCCGCGCGCTGAGCTGCGCATTGAACTCATCATCGGGTATGTAAAGCAGCTCGGGCCGGATGGGTTTATAGGGAACCGCACTGTCATTTGCCGCACTTTCGAGGCTTGATTGACGGCTGTCGTAATGGTCGTCGATTTGTGTGCGCCGTTCGGCGATTGCTTCCTTGGACAGATGTTCAAAAATGATGGGCGCATCAGGCAGGATGCGCAGCGGCGAATCCAAATCGTCATAGAACAGAGGCAACCAGTGCTCCATGCCGGCAAACCGCCTCTGTGCCGAGATCGATTCATACAGCTCGTCGCCACGTTGCGCTGCCCCAAACATCTCAAGATAGCTGCTTCTGAACCGCGCCACAGTCTGGTTATTGAGTGTTACCTCACTGGTTGGCCGCAAGTTGAAAGCCTTCAGGGCTTTGATTGTCCTTTGCGTTGCAGCGTCAAATGCACGAATACTCTCGAGCGTGTCACCAAAGAAATCCAGCCGCACCGGCGCCCTTGAGCCAGGCGCGAATATGTCAAGAATGCCGCCCCGGATCGCAAATTCGCCGACTTCTCGGACGGTGCTGACGCGTTCGAAACCGCTGGTCGCAAGACGCGTCGTTATTTCGTCCATCGAAACGGTCTGACCGGGTTTGGCCGAATATATCTGCTTGGCGATAAAGGAGAGCTTCGGCACTCTTTGGATTACCGCGTTGGGAGACGTTAGAATAATTGCTGCACGGGGTTTGGCCCTTAGCGCACCAATCTTTACAAGAGCCGCCATTCTTTGCGCTGCCGATTCAGCGCTCGGAGAAACCCGGTCATAGGGCAGGCAGTCCCAGGCTGGAAACTGCACGATGTCGATGTCCGGCGCTTCAAACTTGATGACTTGCGCGAGGTCCACCATGTGAGCGCCGTCGCGCGCCACATAGTAAATCGGGGTTTTGTGCTGTGCTGCGTAGCGGGCGGCAAAGATGCCTTCGGTGCCGTCTGCAGCATTGGCAACAACGACATGCCCCGCATCTCTGGGAATATGCGGCAGCTCAAACATCAATCCATTGGCCGTCATGACAATTCGATCTTGTGAAATGTGCAAATTTTTCGAAACAATGGCGTGTCGAATTCGGCAGGCGTTGCGCCCTCGCCTGTAAACCACTTGAACAGGTCGCGGTCGAGCGCCTCCATCAATTGTTCAAAAACATCAAGGTCGTCCGCTTCCATCGTGTCGATATTGGCGTCAGCATAACCGCCCAGAATCATGTCCATTTCCTTCATGCCGCGGTGCCACGCGCGAAACCGCGCGCGTTTACGCCGTGCGTCCAAAGAAAGCTGCTGGTTCATGACTAACCTTTTTGTGGCATTTGAATTGGCGGTATAATAGCTGAATGGGGACTTGTCAGCCTTGATCTGAGGATCAAACAAAAACAATATGAGCGATGCGACCTTCGATACTTGATCCGCTGTTTGCCCCTGTCACCACGCTGGAAGGCGTGGGTAACAAGGTCGCGCTTTTGTTGGGCAATCTTCTGGGAAACAGCGGCGAGATCGATGTGCCGCGTGTCGGCGCCCTTTTGTTTCACCTGCCACACAGTCTGATTGATCGACGTAGCCGACCGGGGATCGCCTTTGCTGCCGGCAACATTGTCACACTTGAACTTCGCATTGACCGACATGAACCGCCACCACGGGGCTTAAACCGCGTGCCGTACAGGGTGTTTGGGCATGACAGCACCGGAGAAATCGCGCTGACGTTTTTCCGCGTCAAGGGGAACTGGCTGGAAAGGTCACTGCCGATTGGCGAGAAAGTGCTCGTTTCGGGGCGGGTTGAGTGGTTCAATGGCAGGGCCTCCATGGTTCACCCGGACTATATGGTCCTTGCATCGAAGGCCGAAGAATTACCATTGGTCGAACCAGTATACGGATTGACTGCAGGGCTTTCCGCCAAGCTATTACGCAAAGCCATTGTGCAGGCAACCGAACGGTTGCCCGACATTGCCGAATGGATCGAGCCCAATTTGCTCAAGCGAGAGAAGTTTCCGTCGTTTAAATCAGCCATCCAAAATCTGCACGCGCCAGACTCAGAATCCGATCTGGCGCTTGAAACGCCCAATCGGCGTCGCCTTGCCTATGACGAACTGCTCGCTGGGCAATTGGCACTGGCGCTGGTACGCAAAAATCTCAAGCGCACTGCGGGATGTTCCATTCCAACCGATGCTGCGATGACGCAAAAGGTACAGGATGCTTTTGGACACATTCTCACCGGAGCCCAAATCCGTTCAATCGATGAGATATTGTCGGATATGGCAAAACCGGAGCGCATGCTGCGCCTTCTGCAAGGTGATGTTGGCAGCGGCAAAACGATTGTAGCGCTCTGTGCCTTGGCGACGGCGGTTGCAGCAGGCGCGCAAGGAGCGCTGATGGCTCCGACAGAAGTGCTGGCACGGCAACATTTTGCCACCTTGGCACCGCTTGCCGATGCACTCGGTCTTCGCATTGCCCTCTTGACCGGCAGGGAAAAGGGTATTGCTCGGTCTGACATGATGGAAAGACTGGCAGCGGGTGAGATTGATATCATGATCGGCACCCATGCGCTTTTCCAGGAAGGTGTTGCGTTTAAAGATCTCGCTCTCGCGGTTGTGGATGAACAACATCGCTTTGGGGTGCATCAGAGGTTGCTTCTGACCTCAAAGGGCGAGGCAACAGACATGCTTGTGATGACAGCAACGCCCATTCCCCGCACATTGGTGCTCACGCATTATGGCGATATGGACGTCTCAAGGCTGGATGAGAAACCGGCCGGTCGCAAACCCATCAAGACGGTCGCCATGCCGAAAGGGCGTCTTGAAG
>JAHEJF010000369.1 GCA_024639025.1 Ahrensia sp.
ACCTCAATCTGGCATCAGAAGTGATCCAACGCGAACGCCGGACTATTGCTGCATGATTGATTCTCTCCCGAAACAAATTGAGTATACACTGAGACAAAGAACAGGAAATTTCGATGGCTGAAGATTCTTCACGCAAACGCCTGGGCCGCGGATTGGCAGCGCTGATCGGAGAGATGGACCAACCGGTTTCAGCGTCGACTGAAAAGCCGCTTCAAAGTGATCGTATTTTGCCCATCGAATTGATTGTTCGAAGCGCCAACAATCCAAGGCGGCAGTTTGCCGACGCTGAAATTGCTGAACTGACGCATTCCATCAAGGAGCACGGCGTCATTCAACCCATTGTCGTTCGTGTTCTGGAAGGCAATTCTGATGGACACTATGAAATAATTGCCGGCGAACGACGTTGGCGCGCTTCACAGCGGGCAGGGCTGACCGAGGTTCCTGTCATTATCCGCAATGTGGATGACAAATCAGCGCTTGAGCTGGCAATTATCGAAAATGTGCAGCGCACGGACCTCAACGCGATTGAAGAGGGCTTGGGCTATCAACAGTTGATGGATGAACATAGCTATACACAGGCAGATCTGGGTGATGTCATCGGCAAAAGCCGGAGTCATGTTGCCAATACATTGCGCCTGCTCAAGCTACCGGCGAAAGTTCAGGCGCTTGTCAGCGATGGCGCGCTGAGTGCTGGCCATGCACGCACGGTAGTGACCGCAGCGGATCCTGAGGCGCTGGCGCAACGCATCGTGAAAGAGGGACTTTCGGTGCGGCAAGCCGAAGTGCTGGCGCAGGAGAGCGGCTCAGCCCGCTCGAAAGAGGCAAAAGGCAAGTCTGGTGGCAGCAGCAAAGATGCCGACACACTCGCACTTGAAAAAACATTGAGTGATGCGACAGGCTACAAGGTTGAAATCACCCACGGCAGCAGTGGCGGGCAGCTCAAAATCAATTACAAGTCGCTGGATCAACTCGATGCCCTGTGCAAATTGATTCAGGGACAAAACATTTAGCCGGATTCAATACGAATTCATGCTCGCAGCTTAAACTAGCTTCGTCTGGACGCCTGAACGGTCAATGCCAGCAGCGCCATATGAGCAATATCATCGTCAAGCCTGTTGTTCTTTCTGCTGTCCAGAAGGGCAGTCTGGAGACGTTGATGTGCGGCGCGAATTGCTTTTGAAGACCATTTGTTGAGTGCGTTTTCAACCGCCGCCTTGCGCGCAAAGAATATCGGCGGCCGGGCAGCTGCAATCATCTGGTTGGCGCTCTTTCCGCTTTTCTCCATTTCGGCACGCATTTTGTCCAGGGACTGAAACTGGCGGATGATGGCAGCGAAGAGCTGAAATTTTGAAGCGCCTGATGCCGAGAATTTTGTCACCGATTTGTCAAAGGCGGCAATATTGCCCGTTATCACAGCATCGGTAATGGCGTCGATACTGATGGCAGATACGTCGCCCAGCGCATTGTTTACATCATCTGCCGTAATTTCGTTCTTGCCCCAGCAATAAAGGGTCAACTTGTCGAGTTCGGCACGTGATGCGGCACGGTCCCCGCCCAGTAACGAAAGCAACAAATGTCTGGCCTCAAGGCCAATTGTTTGTCCGTTGGAAGTCAACGTGTTGTCGAGCAGCGCAGTAATGTCCCTGGTATTATCTGTATAGCAGGGTATGGCGACAGCGTTTTTGGCACGCTCGACCTGGTCACGGATCTTTGTGCCCTTTCTCAGGTCACCAGCTTCAAACAGACAGATTGTGTTTTCGGGTGGTTGGTCGAGCAATCGCTCCAACTGTTTGGCGAGCGATACATTGTTGGCAACGCCGCGCAGCCAAACCAGGCGAGCACCGCCAAACATGGATACTGTATAGGCTTCGTTCATCAGGCGATCAGGATCGTTGCCCAGGCTGTCTGCATCAATCTTGATCGCAGAGAACGGATCAGACAGATCAATACCGGTTGCAGCAGCCAGCTTCATGCTGCGTTCTGACACCAAGCCCCGATCCGGCCCGTAGACAAGATGAACCGCCTTGCTGAAATCTGGCGCTTTTAGATAGCGCTGAATTTCACCGGCCTTGAGCTGCGTCATTTTTCACCTAGCGGTTTTACAGATAAGCCAATACTTGGTTTCGAAGTTGCTCAGCCAACTCAGCTGCTGCTCGATTTTCGGCATCGATGACCGCTCTGGAGTTGGCAAATAACTGTGTGCTCTGATCATAGGAAGCGAGTGCGCGGCCGTCGAACTTAATGTCGGGCATATCCGGATCATTGGAGTTAAGTACGAGCGAGCCGATCAACACGACGCTTACAGCTCGCGTATCGGAATCATTGGTATCGGACTGAACGTTGAGCAAACCGCGTCGCTGCGTTTTGACGCTCAAAGTCGCCGTGTATTCCGGGACAGCAGGTTCTGAGGGACCACCATTAAGCAGAAATATCAGACGATTTCGAACTTGTTGTGCCACACGCGTATCAACTGAATCGATTGCAACTCCAATATTGGCTGTGCCAGACACGCTATTTTGAGAAAGCAGCGGTTGGACCGTGCAGCCCGATGCGATCAGCAATAGCGTGCCGGCCATACCCAGCAGATTCCGACGAGCTATCATTTGTTCTCTCCAGGCCATCAAGTCAGACCACTATGTTCACAATTCGATTCGGTACCACAATGATTTTCTTCGGCGTGTTTCCTTGTAAATGGTTCTGCACAAAATCCAAAGACAATACCAGCTCCTCAACCGCTTTGCTCTCGGCTTGCTTTGAAACAACCACTTCGCCGCGGCGCTTTCCGTTGATCTGGACGGGTAAGGTCACTTCGTCGTCTGCCACAAGTTGAGGATCGAACACCGGCCACGGCAGGGCGCTGATCATGGTTGTGTTGCCCAATTGTGCCCAGATCTCTTCTGCCAAATGCGGCATGATTGGCGCGATCATGGCCAGCAGTTTGTCAACCGCGTCTCTGGTTGCTTGCGCTGTTTGAACATCTGCCTTGCCCTCGGCAATCTGGTTTAGTGGCGCTGCGATTTGATTGATCAGATCGTATAAGCGGGCAACCGCCTTGTTGAATGCCAGCTTCTCAAGATCGCTTCCAACGGCTTGCAATGTTTTGTGCGCAGCCTTTGAGATGGCGAGCGCATCGCCTTCCTTAGCCGGATTCGGCTCAGCTTGTTTCAAGCCCTCTGATGCGCCCAAGATCAAGCGCCAGATGCGTTGCACGAATCGG
>JAHEJF010000370.1 GCA_024639025.1 Ahrensia sp.
CGAACCGTCAAACCGCCCCAATGCGCCGGTTACCAGCGCCATTTCCAGCTTTTCCGCCGTGTCGGCAACCAGGTAGCGGGTTTCAAAATTGTCCGATCCATCAACCACAATGTCGTATTGTTCCAGCAATGCGTCAGCGTTGCTCGCATCAAACCGTACGGCATGCTCAACGATTTTGCAGTGCGGATTGATACCCTGAAGTGCTGTAGCGGCGCTTGCTGTTTTGGGTTCACCAACGGAAATCGTGTGGTGGATCGTTTGGCGTTGCAGATTGGACAGGGAAACCGCGTCATCATCTACAACGCCCAAGGTGCCCACGCCCGCTGCTGCCAGATACATCAGGACCGGGCTACCCAGCCCGCCTGCGCCGATCACGCACACTTTTGCCTGTTTCAGCTTTTGCTGTCCGCTGCCGCCGATTTCCGGCAGCACGATGTGTCGGGCATATCGTTCGACTTCGCGGTCTGTCAGCTTGTCCATCTCAACCGATCTCGAGGTTTAGCGCACCATTATCAACGGTAAAGTACTGGGCGCGATCTCCCAGAGAGTCAAACAGGTTCCGGTCTGTTCCTGTCATGAAGGCCTGGCCCCCATTGGCATGAATTCTGTCAAACAGGGCTGCCCGGCGGTCAATATCCAGATGCGCCGCCACTTCATCAAGCAGCAGGAAGGGCGGCATTTTCGATATCGATCGCGTTAGCTGCGCATGCGCCAGGACCAGACCAATCAGCAATGCTTTTTGCTCGCCGGTTGAGCACAGACCCGCAGCAATATCCTTTTCAACATGATGAACCGAGAGATCGCTGCGATGCGGACCGTGAAGCGTCCGGCCTGCGGCGCGATCGCGATAGCGCAGTTCCTTTAACTGCCGGCAAAAATTCTCCTCAAGGTCAAAACCGTTCAACCCCTCGGCAGCAAGTGTTTCCAGTTCTCCATCCAGCGCAATATGGGCAGTGGGAAACGTGCCGTCATGGGCTTCGCGGCTTGTTTCGATGAGCTCGGTCAGCAGCGAAACAAGCTCAAATCGTGCCACGACAATGGCCGTACCAAGCGCAGCCAATTGGCTTTCTGCCGCATCCAGCCAGGCATCTGATTGCTGGTTTGACGGCTCATCGAGCAGGCGATTGCGATTGCGCATTGCTTTTTCGTAGTTGGAAACCCGTTTTCCATGGCCCGGATCAATCGCCAAAACCATGCGATCCAGAAACCGGCGCCGGTCGCTTGTCGCACCGGTGAACAGCCCGTCCATGGCAGGTGCGACCCAGATCACCCGGCAGAGATCTGACAACTCGTCTGCGCTTTTTGCAGTGGTGCCGTTGATGCGCACCCGTCTGACCGGCGCGGTGCCCGGGTCATTGCCGGCTGTTCCGGTGCCAATGGCAAATTCCTCGCCACCATTGTGCAGCGTCGCAAACACGGAAAAGCCATCAGCTGCTTTGTTATGCTGCATATCGGCAAGCGCAGCACGGCGCATGCCGCGGCCTGGCGACAACAGGGAAATCGCTTCAAGAAGGTTGGTTTTGCCAGCACCATTGGCACCGGAAAGGACCACGTGTTTTGGGGCAAACTCGGTCGCAATCGACGCATAGTTTCGAAATGCGCTCAGCTTGATTTCTGAAAGCCAGATATCGGGCCCGGTGTCACTCATGCTGGTTCACGTACCCGATTGTGCTTTCACTTGATAGTCCAGCTGTTAGACACGCATGGGCATCAGGACATAAAGCGCATGGGCGTCTTCGATATCTTCGATCAAGGTTGGCGACCCGGCATCAGCCAGCATGAACTTGATATCGCTTCCACCAAGCTGGTTCGCAATATCAAGCAAATACCGGGCATTGAAACCAATCTCCATGGCATCAGCCTCATAAGAGACGGCCAGTTCTTCAGTCGCCGAGCCGGAATCCGGATTGTTGACAGACAGCGTAAGCAAGCCTTCCGACAAGGCCAATTTGACGGCCCGTCCTCGTTCACTGGAAACTGTGGAGACCCGGTCCACTGCATCGGTGAATATTTTTCGGTCAACCTGCATCGCCTTATCATTGCCTTGCGGAATCACCCGTTGATAATCGGGGAAGGTGCCATCGATGAGTTTTGACGTGATGACAACAGCACCAATTGTCAGGCGTATCTTGCTGTCCGACAGCTCTACGATGACTGCAACATCTGGGTCGTCCACCAGCTTTTGCAACTCGCCCACGGTCTTGCGCGGAACGATGATGCCGGGCATGTTTTCAGAGCCGTCAGGTGCTTCGGTTTCGCAGCGGGCCAGGCGGTGCCCATCGGTTGCGACCGCGCGCAGCACGATATTGCCGTCATTTTCTGCCGTGTGCATGTAGATGCCGTTGAGATAGTAGCGTGTTTCTTCGGTTGAAATGGCAAATTGCGTCCGATCAATCAGCCGACGCATCGTTTGGCTATCCAAGCGGAAGGTATGAGAAAATTCGCCCGCGGCCAATTGTGGAAAATCAGACTGCGGCAGACATTGAAGTTTGAAATTTGAACGGCCCGAAGCAACGGTCATCGTCGCGCCTTCCGGGTCCATGGACAGCATGACCTCGCTGCCATCGGGCAGTTTGCGAACGATATCATAGAGCAGATGCGCCGGCACGGTCGTCGAGCCAGCCTGCTCAACAGAAGCCGGCGTGGCCTCGGTAATCTCGAGATCAAGATCGGTGGCTTTCATCTCAAGGCTGGCACCGTCTGCATTCAGAAGCACGTTCGACAAAATCGGTATTGTGTTGCGTCGTTCCACAACACGATGAACATGGTTGAGAGATTTTAGTAAATTGGCTCGCTCAAGTGTCACGCGCATGGCAATCGTCCGTTCGACTATTTTTGAATATGGCGCTTTACCCTCAATACGGGCGCCTTCGGGCACCGAATGTGGGCTTTAAGCGGTCCAAATGCAAGGTTTGGCGCCCTTACAGGCTGCCAATTGGCTTGAAAGATTGGGGATAATAGCGCCCGTCAGCCGGGCGCAAATCATCAGTAAAGTTTCGTCATTACTCTTCGATCAAGCGACGCAGCAATTCCAACTCTTTTGACAGATTGTTGTCTGCCGTTTTCATCTGCTCGACTTTTCTCACAGCGTGCAGAACGGTCGTATGATCTCGACCGCCAAACCGGCGCCCGATCTCAGGTAATGACCGCGGCGTCATGATCTTGGAAAGATACATGGCGATCTGTCGTGGCCGCACCACGGTGCGCGT
>JAHEJF010000371.1 GCA_024639025.1 Ahrensia sp.
CAAATCTATCGAGTTTATTGATCTCCATCATCACAATTGCTTTTTTTGAACTTTCAAGTACGAAGTCAACTTTTGGCGCTGGGCAGACATTCGTAGGGTTTTGCGCCAATGTCCGCTAAGGGCCGGAAGCGGACATTGGCTGCGTCCTGCACCAACGGCAACTATGCGGACAAAGTGGACACTGGTAGAATGGACGTAAAGTTCACAATTGGCCGTTTAGCTGACAATCGCAACATTCTCTTTTAGACAGTACAAGCACTCCGTGCCATCGATTATTGATAGGTGCTCTCTATTTTGGCACGCAATGTCACGAGCGCCAGCACAGTATCAATCGTTGGCGTCGCAGTTTCGGTGATCACACCGAGCTCCTGAACTGACCTGACCAACGCATCAATTTCCATCGGACGACCGGCATCGAGGTCCTGCAACATGGAGGTGCGATGCGCCCCAACCGCTGCGCCGCCATCGATCCGTCGTTCAACATCAATGGGAAATTTCACACCGAGTTTCTCGGCAATTTCTTGCGCTTCGACCATCATCTTGCGCGCCACATTACGGGTGCCTTCATCGGTACAAAGCACATCAAGCGTCGCATGGGTCAGCGCCGAAATCGGGTTAAATGACAGATTGCCCCACAGCTTTATCCAGATTTCATCGCGCAATTTGGGACGGACCGGTGCCTTCAGTCCAGCTGCGCTGAGCGCCTGAGATAACGCAGTGGCGCGATCAGATTTGGAACCATCAGGTTCACCAAGAGAGAACCGGTTTCCCTCGATATGGCGAACGGTGCCCGGTTCAGAAACCTCTGCCGCCGGATAGACGACGCAGCCCAAAACGCGATCCGGTCCAAAGCCGTTCCACTGTTTATTGCCTGGATCAACACTTTCAAGCCGCGTGCCCTCAAACGGGCCGCCGATCTTGTGAAAATACCACCACGGCACACCGTTAACGCCGCTGACAATCGTCGTATTCGGACCGATCAAAGGTTGCATCTTGTCAACCACCGGGGGCACCGAATGCGCTTTAAGCGTCACGATCACATAGTCCTGCTCTCCGAGATCAGCAGGATCTTCACTGACGGTTACGGCAACATTGCTATTTAGATCATTCTCGATCAGCGTCAGGCCTTTGTCGCGCATTGCAGCGAGATGGGGGCCGCGCGCAACAAGGCTGACATCGGCGCCCGCTTGCGCCAGTTTTGCGCCCATATAGCCGCCAATCGCCCCTGCCCCGAATATGCAAATCTTCATGCGTCACACTCCGCCTAAGGCGCTTCACCCGTGATTTGAAACGCTGCCGCTGATTTGGGCATTGAAACCATGACACAGATCCAGCTTCAGCGATTCAACTTAATTCAACAAATCCCTAAGTCGGATTGACCAGCCCCAACTTCTCAGCCAGGCCAATGCGCTGCATCTTGCCCGTCGCACCCTTTGGAATTTCATCCAGTATCACAACTTTACGCGGCACTTTGAAGTCAGCCATCCGCGTAGCGGCGAATTCTCTCAATTCGCGCTCATCAGCGCTTTGGCCTTCACGAAGCACAATCGCTGCGGCGACTTCCTCACCCAATTTTGGATGTGGCAGAGCAAATGTGACCACCTGTCCCACTGCCGGATGGTCCATAAACACCCCGTCGACTTCCAGCGGACTGATTTTTTCGCCACCCCTGTTGATGATTTCCTTCAGTCGGCCTGTCAGCTGCAAGTAACCATCGCTGTCAAACTGGCCCTTGTCGCCTGTTCGGAACCAGCGCCTGCCTTGCGCTTCAAAGAAGCTGGATTTATTGGCGTCTTCATTGCTTTCATAGCCCGGTGTGACATTCGGGCCGGAAATGACCACTTCTCCAACATCATCAATCAATCGGTTTTCCGTCTCGTGCGCGATACGAACCTGCGGCCCTGCCTCGATGCCAACCGATCCTGGCTTTTGCGGCCGAGGTGGCAGCGGATTGGACGCCATCTGGTGTGCCGCTTCCGTCATCCCGTAGGCTTCGATTACGGGTGCCTTAAATGTATCGGCCAACTCACTCATGACCTGCGCAGGAAGCGAAGCAGATGAAGAGCGCAGGAAGCGCAGCTTGACCTCTTCGATCACATCACTGTTGCGTCCCGCCCTGGTCAATAAGGCCTGATGCATGGTGGGCACCGCGGTGTACCAGGTCGGCTGAGACGATCGCATCCAACCAAAAAATCGCAAGGCATCAAAGCCCGGAGAACACCAGATCGACGCGCCCGCAGCCAGCGACGCAGTGACCGCCGCAATCAGGCCGTGGATGTGAAACAGCGGCATGACATTGAGGCAGCGATCTTCTGTCGTCAGGGCCAATGTGTCCATTATGTGGATCGCCGAAGCAGCAATATTGGCCTGTGTAAGCGGCACGATCTTGGGCCGAGAGGTTGTGCCAGATGTATGAAGGATCAGTGCAATATCGTCCCTTTCCGGTCCTGCTGACCCATCCGGCGAGTTCGTTTCGCTGGCCTGCAGGCTGAATTGGCCAGCCGCCAACTGCGGATCACTGATCAGGCGCAGAACCGCAATGCCGCATGCCTGTGCTGCAGCCAGTGCAGGACCATCATAACCGTCCTCTAAAATGATCGCCTTGGCTTTCAAGTCTTGCAAGTAAAATGCGTATTCTTCCTCGCGATAGGCCGGGTTGAGCGGTGCAGTGGTTGCCGATTGCGCCAGCGTGACAAAAGCCGTTGCCATTTCAGGCCCGTTGGGCAACACAATCGCCACACGGTCCTGGGGGCCGACGCCAGCTTTCCGTAGCGCGGCGCGTACATCCAAAGTTAATTGCCTGAGCGCGCCATAAGTCAACCAGTCGCGGTCGAACCCGCCAATAGCAGGCGCGTTGTCGGCATGATCGGCAAGGAGTGATTGTATGGTTGCGGCCATCTCGTTCTTTCCAGCGGCCGCACACAAGCGGCCATATTCTGTTGATTGATTGTGAAAAGGTTTCACAGACCGCCGGAGCCGCCTGCCTGTATTGATGGTGGCTATACCCGGCTCGAGGCGTAGTAGCCAACCTTGCGCTCCAGATAGGCCAGAAACTCCGACAAGGTGAATGCCAATCCGAACAGGACAATGAGCACGGCCCAGAAATGCGACATCATGAAATTGTTGGAATACAGCTCGAACAAGGCGCCAAAGCCAACCAGCGAAATCAACAATTGTCCGATGATAACGCCTTTCACAGCGCGGATA
>JAHEJF010000372.1 GCA_024639025.1 Ahrensia sp.
TTGTCACTAGTCTTGAGAAATGGGTTGCAATACATCGAATATTCACCAATCGATCACAAGGGAAAATCATGTATAAGAGTCCGGCTGTATGGATGGTAAATGAATATTTAATAATAATTACAGTAATTTAATGGTCACTAAACTGAGAGAGGATCCCTCGAGCATTGCAAGTGAGTATCGCTTTCGAGTCCAAGGAGACTGTTATTTATGGCTATTTGCCAAAGAGATTTTCAACAAGAAAATCGCTTGGGTTTCAGGAATTTTCCTACCGACCGCTTAGTCGACTCATTCGAACTTCCATTTGAGCAGCCATGCGATTTCTCAATGAGCGGTGCAACAAGTCTCCCCCAATACAATGCCTCTGTCGCGGGGCAAAATGGGCAAGGAGATGACATCAAAGGAGCGATTGCCCGGAATCTCTTTGGCCGAAATGACACGTAATCACTTCATTATCCAGACAGCCAATCCATGCTTGCCAGTCGCAGTCGAAAGGTCGACCGCTTACCCATATGCTGTTGATAGCAGGCAGTTTGAGTGCTCGATGATGCAACTGAAACAAGCCGTTTGAAAGCGACGTTTCTGGCACCCTTCACTGCATTGTGAGTTTTCAGTGAGGGACGGTCCGCCTACGTTGGCGATAGGAAACAAGGTCGAGGGCTATGAACCAAAGTAAATTGACGCGCCGAAGCGTGTTGGCAATGTCGAGCGCCTTATTGGCAGGCTCCAGCATTGGCGCACCTGCTTTAGCGCAAACAAAGTCAAATAAGCTTATCGGCGTTGTGGAACTTTTCACCAGTCAGGGCTGCAGTTCCTGTCCGCCGGCTGACGTCGCGCTAAGGCAGTTCATTGAACGCGATGATGTTCTGGCTCTGGCATTTCATGTCGACTATTGGGACTATTTGGGTTGGAAAGACACGCTTGCCAGTCCTGAAAACACCCAGCGCCAATACGCCTATGCCAAGTCGTTTGAATCCCGCACAGTGTACACGCCGCAAGCGGTCATCAATGGACGCGAGCATCTTAGCGGCGCCAATGGCGGCGTTATCGCTGCCAAATTGGGCACATTTGCCGGACGGGGTGAAGGACTGACAATACCCATCGAAATGTCCAGTGTGGGCAACCGCATACGCGTGCAAGTTGACAGCGGTGCAGTTCCGGACGGCAGCGATGTCAAGCTCGTGCTGGTTTATTTCAAGGATGAATCGACCATTGATATCGAGCGCGGTGAAAACCGCGGAAAACAAATGACCTACCGTAACACAGTCACAGGTGCTCAGGTGCTTGGCATGTGGGATGGCCAGAACATGGACATCGAAATTCCGCAGGATGAAATCAGGGCGCACAAGGCAAATGGCTGCGCCATTCTGCTGCAGGCAACATCCGAAAGCGGAACGCCAGGCGCAATCATGGGCGCAGCCATCCTTCCCCGCCAAAGTTCATAATTGGGGACCAGTTGGCAGTTGTGTTAAAAAGACCGGCTTAATGCAGCATCGGGGGGCTGGGGGCTAGAGGTTTCCTAACTGCACCAAACCGGTCTTTGCGACACCCAGTTCCAGGGGCGGCTGGGTATGGCCAATGCTGATGTGTCCGATCGGGCTTGAATGCGAACAGTAGCAGCACTTGGAAACTGGTTTGCAATCAGGGCAAAGCCTTGGCGAAAAAGCGGCGAAAAAGTGGCAGCGCATCACGCTTATACCGCTGATGTTTGAAAATGTGAGCGCGTTATTAGTACTCTGTTTACCAACATAACTTGCTGATTTTTGTCGGATTTGGCGGCATTGCACTTGCGCGCCGGGAATTTTCCGGCAACGATTAAACAGATCATCGACTGTGGAGCCCGTTATCAGCTTTTCACCGAACTCAAATTCCCGTCCCGATAATGTCGTTTCGCTGTCTGAAATCCGGCAGAAACCCAAATTATCCCAGGTCAAGTTTGACCGGCGGGAACTGGACCAGATCCTGCGTGTTTACTCATTTATGGTGGCCGGTGGAGAATGGCGTGATTATGCCATCGACCATCTGCAGGAAAGAGCTGTTTTCTCTGTGTTTCGACGCACTTCTGAGATGCCGCTTTATCGCATTGAGAAGGATCCCAAACTGGCAAGGAAGCAAGGTGCTTTTTCGGTCATTGCAGCGTCAGGACTGATCGTGAAGCGAGGCCATGATTTGCCAACGGTCCTCAAGGTCTTCGATAAGGCTATAAAGCTGGTGCAATCAGACTAGAAGCGTTTCAGTCTAAAACTGAAACGCTGGCACGGATTTGGGTGTTGTAAAAATATTGGATAGTCCGGGTACCGCGATTCCATCAAAGGCTGACAGTGTCTAAGAACCCGGTTTGTAAAGCGTTCCCGGAAAAGTCGTCGGATCCGGCTTAGACTTGTCACCCTCACCAAGAGCCCGCTGCATCAAAACAGAATCGAGCCATCGCCCGTGTTTATACCCGGTTGCCGGCAATGTGCCGACATGCTCAAAACCAAGCGACTTGTGCAAGCCAATTGAAGCCATATGCTCCGAGCCGCCGACAATGCCCAACATCTGCCTGAATCCAAGCGCCGTGCAGCGCTCGATAATGACCTGCATCAGCTTCTTGCCGATACCGGCGCCGTGCGCTGACTTGTCAATATAGACGGAATTTTCACAAGACCAGCGATAGGCAGGACGCGCACGATATGCACTGGCATAGGCATAACCCATCACCGCGCCCTCCTCGCTTATGCCGACGATATACGGATAACCGGCCTCCACGATATTCAGCATCCGCGATGTCATTTCACTTTCTTCCGGCGGATCCAGCTCGAAGCTCGCTGTTCCGTGCAATACGGCATCTCGGTAGATGTCCGTGATGGCAGACATGTCATCTTGGTCAACATTTCGGATCGTCAATTCAGGCATTGTCATGGCTCCTCTGCAGCGCGAAAAATAGCCTGACCAGTCGGCGATGCAACAAAAAACGGCGCCACGAGGGCGCCGTTCAATTGCTTGTAGAGCCAGGTTTTTTAGTCGCTGTTCATGATGCCAAGCATGTTCAGAATATGGATGAACATGCTGATGAAGCTACCGTAGAGCAAGAACGCGCCAAAGATGGCCTTGCGGTTAGCAACAGCCTGGCCTTCGCTTTCAACATACATTGATTTGATTTCCTGGGTTTCCCATGCGGTGATTGCTGAAATCAGCAATACATACACAGCGGAAAAGC
>JAHEJF010000373.1 GCA_024639025.1 Ahrensia sp.
ACGGCCCTCTAGAAAAATGCCTGCAGCCCGGTTTGGGCGCGCCCCAGAATAAGCGCATGAACATCATGCGTTCCCTCATAAGTATTGACCGTTTCCAGATTGACCATGTGCCGAAACACAGGAAACTCCTGGCTTATGCCATTGCCGCCATGCATGTCTCTTGCATGCCTGGCAATTTCAAGCGCTTTGCCGCAATTGTTGCGCTTGATCAGCGAAATCATTTCTGGTGCTGCCTGCGCTTCATCCAACAGGCGACCGACCCGCAATGCCGCCTGAAGCCCAAGCGTGATCTCGGTTTGCATATTGGCGAGCTTGTGTTGGAAAAGCTGGGTCTGTGCCAATGGCTTGCCAAATTGCTTGCGATCAAGCCCATATTGGCGCGCTGCGTGCCAGCAGGCTTCTGCCGCACCCATCACGCCCCAGCCAATGCCATATCGGGCACGATTCAAGCAGCCAAAAGGCCCTTTGAGGCCTTCGACGTCAGGCAACAGCGCCGATTCATCAACATTGACTTCTTCCAGCACGACCTCGCCTGTAATTGATGCACGCAGGCTTTGTTTGCCCTCAATTTTGGGCGCGCTCAAACCTTTCGTGCCCTTGTCCAGCACGAAGCCCTTGATCTTGCCACCATGTGCATCGGATTTGGCCCACACCACAAAGACATCCGCAATGGGTGAATTGGAAATCCACATCTTGCTGCCATTGAGCACATAGCCGCCCTCAACTTTTTTGGCTGTTGTCTTCATGCCTGCCGGATCACTTCCCGCATCCGGCTCGGTAAGCCCGAAACACCCGATAAGCGTGCCAGCTGCCAGACCTGGAAGATATTTCTGCCTTTGTGCCTCGGTGCCGTAGGCATAGATCGGATACATGACAAGCGAAGACTGGACACTCATCATCGAGCGGTATCCGCTATCAATGCGCTCGATTTCACGCGCTACCAGGCCATAGGAAACATAATTGGCGCCCAATCCGCCAAAGGATTCAGGGATGGTCGTCCCCAAGAGCCCCATTTCGCCCATCTCCGCGAAAATCTCTGGATCGGTCGTTTCTCCGGCAAAAGCGTCGATGACACGCGGTTGCAGTTTTTCCGCCGCATAGGCCCGCGCGGAGTCGCGTATCATGCGCTCTTCTTCTGTGAGTTGGTTTTCCAGCAAGAACGGATCCTCCCAGTTGAAACTGGAAAGGTTTGGCCGACTTTGCGGCGAAAGATCTGTTGCCATGTGTCAAATCCCATCAAGGCTGAAACCAGTTGATGTTCCAGCGTGTTTGCCATCGTGTAGCCCAAATATTGCGCGGGTCAATGGTAGCATTTGGTATTGGCCCATGCTTATGTCGCCACGGTGCAGCTCAACCCAACATTGAGTTGGTCACCCGACCCAAAATCAACCCGATAGGTTACATTATGCATCCTTTGGAAGGTCTGAAAGTTGTTGAATTGTCGCGCATCCTTGCCGGCCCGTGGATTGGCCAGTCTTTGGCAGATCTGGGCGCGGATGTGACCAAGGTGGAAAGTCCGAGCGGTGATGACACCAGGAAGTGGGGGCCGCCTTTTATCGAACGTGATGGTGACAAGACCGCAGCCTACTACTACGCGGCCAACCGTGGCAAGAATTGCGTTGTTGCCGATTTCAGCCAAGCAGAGGGACGGGATAAAATTGTGGATCTGGTACGCGAAGCCGACGTTCTGATCGAGAATTTCAAGGTAGGCGGACTGGCGAAATACGGCCTTGATTATGAAAGCCTTTCGGCAATTAATCCGCGGCTTGTCTATTGTTCAATCACCGGCTTTGGTCAAACCGGGCCCTATGCAGACAGGGCCGGTTACGATTTTCTGATCCAAGGCATGTCGGGGTTGATGTCGATAACCGGGGAGCCTGATGGGCCGCCCCAAAAAGTGGGCGTAGCGATCACCGATATTGTCACGGGCCTGTACGGAACAATCGGCATTCTGGCAGCCATTGAACAGCGCCACCGCACCGGCAAGGGGCAGCATATCGATATGTCGCTTTTCGACTGCGCAACGGCTGCTTTGGCCAATCAGACAATGAACCATCTGGCGACCGGCAAAAGCCCTGAGAGGCTTGGCAATCAGCATCCCAATATCGCCCCCTATCAGGTTTTGCCGGTGAGCGACGGACACATTATTCTCGCAGTGGGCAATGACCGCCAGTTTCGGAGCTTCTGTCACACGATCGAGCAGGAGGCGCTCGCTGATTTGCCCATCTTTGCGACCAACCAGGCACGGGTGGAAAACCGGGACGCGCTGACACCTATACTGGAATCTGCGCTGGCTGATTGGTCATCAGCCAATTTGCTTGAAGCTCTGGAAGCCGCAAAGGTACCTGCCGGCCCGATCAACACGGTTGGCCAGGCGTTGGATGATCCCCAGATCGCCCACCGCAAGATGCGGATAGCGCCCGAAGGCATCGACGGTCTCAGGGGCCCTTGGGTTTTTTCCGATGCCGAGCTGTCGATGGATAGAACAGCGCCTGTTTTGAAGAAAAACTGAAAACATCATCCAACTCCTGCAAGCGTAGCGTGTACCCGGCATTCACCACCGGCTGAATTGATGAAATGCATTCAATGCAAATAACTTGCCCGCGTCTCAGTCCAAAATTGAAACGCTTTCGAGCAAAGATGCATTGCCTCCCGCTGCGGTAGTGTCGACACAGACATGCCGCTCCATCACGCAGTAACTGTCCATATCCTTTCCACAAGCAAGCGGAATAATGGGCCCTTTTCTGGCGGCAAGTGCTATGCGTGCCTGTCTTAAATCTTCATCATCAGACCAAAGAGCGACCACATCAATACCAGCAAGCGAAGTCAGCTGTCCCCGCTCCAAATGGCCCGAAATCGCATGAACGCCTTCGCAGCCCTCGGCAACCATGAGAAACTTGCATCCACATTGCGCAGCGATTTCGGCTTGGGCACGTGCATCTTCGACTGTGGGTCCCAGGCACAGGACTGTCCCGCGCCCAAATACTGACAGGCGGTTCGATTCGCCTGTTGGGCCGGGCAGCTCCGTTTCGGACAGCGCCTCTGGAGAAGGCTTTGAAATCTGATCAAGAGCGGCTTGAACATGTTCTGGATCGGCGTGCAATTGGTCCGCAGTTCTGTGGCCCAACGTCAACAGGGGCGAAAACCGCTTAACATAATGGGGTCCACCAGCCT
>JAHEJF010000374.1 GCA_024639025.1 Ahrensia sp.
GTTGCGGGCATGAACACATTGCGGATTCCGGCTTTCTTGATCAAACCAATTGCCCAATCGGGATCAAATTTGGGCGCGCGCGCTGCGACTACCGTCACGCCAAAATACAAAGCCGGTAACAGTGCGTTGAGCAATCCGCCGGCCCAGGACCAATCTGAAGGGGTCCAGAACAGATCTCCATGCTGCGGCATGAACCCTTGCGCCATCTGAATACCTGGCAGATGGCCGAGCAGCACCCGGTGCCCATGAAGGGCGCCTTTCGGCTGCCCGGTCGTGCCGGAGGTGAATAGCATCATGGCGGGATCATCAGGCGCCGTTTGTGCCGGCATGAAGGTTGAAGCCGCTGCGTTGATCAGTTGATCAAATGCGCTGACAGGAGATTTTGTGTCATCTATAGAAATGAGAAACTTGAGCTCAGGCAGGTTCTGGCGAATTTCATCAAGTCGCTCAATTCCTGTGGCGTCGCCGATGAATGCCTTCACGCCTGCGGTGCCGAGGCGGTGCATCATTGCTTCAGGGCCAAATTGCATGGCTAGGGGCACGACAATGGCACCCAGTTTGTAGATACCCAAATGCGCAACGACCGCTTGATGACATTGAGGCAACATGACTGCTACCCTGTCTCCAGGACCAATTCCAAGCGCTGACATCGCTCCGGCAAAGCGAGTAGAGCGTTCGGCGAGTTTCGAAAAAGAAATTGAAACAGGGGATTGGCCGGAATAGTCGATTATGGCGGGCTTGTCCGGCGCGACAGCTGCAGGTAAATCCGAGCAGGCCACGCCAACATTGAACCGGGTGGGTATTTGCCAATTGAATCGTCGGTTTAGGTCATCATAGGATGTGGGATTGTCGGGCAGCACGCATTGAGCCTTTGTATTGGGATCGCACCATTGCGTATAGAGCCGTGGCGCATTGCGGGCCTTTTATCACCGCCTCTTTGATTTCAACAAGATGTAATTCTTCGACCGCGAGAATGGGATCAGGCGTGTCTCGATCCAATCACGCAGTATTGAGATGCATCCAAACCAATATTGCTCTCTTGTTGTGTGGCGCATCGTTATCGGCAATGGTGGTGAGAGGGCCGGGATGTCGGCATTTTGGTCGTCTGATCAAAATGTGCTCGGCGGCAACTTGGCCAGCCAGCGACGTCACGACGATCAGCGTGGTAAACGTCTTTGATTGAAAACGAAGTAAGAAAGAACAGACATGAACAAAGCTTCGATTGCGAAACTGAGCCAACTTGAAGACCGCAAACCGACATATGCGCTGGTTAAAGATGTTGATCTTGTTGTGGTGCGTTTTGACGAAGAGATATCAGTTTTCTATGGCCGATGCCTGCATCGCGGTGCATTGATGTCTGATGGCTTTGTCGACGCAAATGACAATCTGATATGTGGCGTACACAATTGGGATTACAAGCTGGATTCCGGTGTGTCGGAATACAACAATTCTGAAGCATTGCCCAAATTCAATAGTTGGGTTGAAGGTGACGATGTGTATGTCGATGCCGATGAAATCGGTGCCTGGGAAACAAAAAATCCGCAACCATACAAGCGCGATAACTATCTGGGCTTGTATGCTGATCCAAGCCACGGAACCGATGCAGAGCCCTACAACAAGCTCATCCAGAGATACGCCCGCGATGGTTTGTCCAAGACAGGTCATCATGGCGTGGTGGAATCGATGGGCGTCCCGCGGAATCAACTGCCTGACTGGGATGATATTCAGATTCTGACCGCTCAATTGCACAAGCCGCCGCTTTTGGATGAAGAGGCTGTTGGCACGGATGTCGTGATTGGACCCAATGCACAGAAACCGCTGAAGCTGAAGATACCGCTTTTTGTGTCGGACATGAGCTTTGGGGCGCTCTCGGCGTCCGCCAAAGTTGCCTTGGCGATGGGCGCCGAGATGGCAGGCACAGGCATTTGTTCCGGTGAAGGCGGCATGTTGCCAGAGGAGCAACAAGCCAACAGCCGGTATTTCTACGAGTTGGCATCGGCGCGGTTCGGATTTAGCTGGGACAAGCTGGACAATGTGCAGGCCTTCCATTTCAAGGGCGGGCAGGGCGCGAAAACCGGAACCGGTGGTCATTTGCCCGGCAACAAGGTGCAGGGCAAGATCGCAGAAGTAAGGGAACTGGAACCGGGTACGTCCGCGATTTCTCCACCACGGTTCCCGGACTGGACGGAGGTCAGCCAGATCAAGGAATTTGCCGATGAGGTGCGTAGCCGTACGGGCGGCATCCCCATTGGCTACAAGCTTTCTGCCCAGCACATTGAAAAGGACATTGATGCTGCGCTTGAAATCGGCGCGGATTACATCATCCTTGATGGCCGGGGTGGTGGCACCGGCGCGGCTCCAATCATTTTCAGAGACAACATTTCCGTGCCAACCATTCCTGCCTTGGCGCGCGCCCGAACCCATCTTGATCAACAGGATCAAAAGGATGTGTCGCTTATCATTACAGGTGGCCTGCGCAAACCTGCCGACTTCGTCAAAGCCATGGCGATGGGCGCTGATGCAATTGCGGTGTCCAACTCTGCCATGCAGGCAATCGGTTGTCTGGCCATGCGGGCCTGTCACACAAACAATTGTCCCGTGGGCATAGCAACGCAAAAGCCGCATTTGGTGGCACGACTACAGGCAGAGAAATCGGCACGACAACTGTCCAACTTCTTTGAAGCATCGGTCGAATTGATGGCTGTGATGGCCCGGGCGTGCGGTCACGACCACCTGTCAAAATTCAATCAGGATGATCTGACAACCTGGAAACAGGAAATGGCAGCGCTCAGCGGTGTGGCATTTGGTGGTGTGGGAGCAAACATATGAGTGACGCAAAACTTGACTGGATTTCAGTTGGCAAGGTTGAAGACTTGCCAGAAGGCCGGGTGAAAACGGTTACCGCGCGCACAACGTCGATTTGCCTTGTTCACTTTGATGGCCAATGGGCCGCGATGGACAATCATTGTCCTCACCAGAGAGGACCTTTGGGTGAAGGTGCCATCGAAAAAGGGGTTGATGACCAATGCTGGATCAGGTGTCCATGGCATGGATGGGATTTTGACCCGCTGACCGGCAAGCCTCCGGGTGGTCACGAAGACAGCGGCCAGAAGATGTTTGAGATTGATATTCGCGACGGCGAAATTTTTGTCGGGCTGGAGCCGG
>JAHEJF010000375.1 GCA_024639025.1 Ahrensia sp.
GGTTCGTAAGATGTGGTCATAACGACTTCGAGTTTTTCAGCAGCACTAGAACGGATTTGGGCGTCACCGTTTTGCGCTCTCAGTCGACAGCTTATTTACCCAGTTTGCTCCATAGGATCGCATCAGGTCTGTAAACTCACTTGGTGCTTGAACGGTGCTCGATACGGTATGTTGTTGGGAGCCGACAACCAGCAGCGCCGCTCCCTGGCTGGTCCCCGTTCCCTCAGCGTTCGAAACGGGGCAATCGACCATCGCTTGGAGCATGCTTAGGTAGGCCTGGTTGCGAGAAAAACTCCCCTCGACGAATATGTTTCCTTGCGCACCTACCAACTCAAGGCAGGTCAGCGTCATCAACGCCAAGTAAAAGGATGCGGCGACCGCATGCTCACCTTCTGACAGGGAGGAAGGATCATGTGTCCAGTGCATCTGCCTACCGGCAAACGGACCCGAGGAACTTTCCACACTTGGAAAGAGCATGATGGCATCTTTCAAAACTGAATGGAGATCATCAGGGTTGAATTCGTAACCCTGGCCCTCACGCAATAGTTCAAACTCACGCCCGCCCATGAAACGCGCGGAGGGAACTTTGTTGCCGAGCGCGTTCACGTTGATAAGCGTATCTCGCTCTTCATCAAGCACGACGTCGGCGCCGCCCACACTCATCACAATGACCCAAGTGCCTGTTGAAACAACGCTAAATGGCTCACTCTGCGACAGAAGATAGGGATAAAGCGAGGCATTTGAATCATGGATACCACAATAGACAGGTGTATCGGTCGGAAGCCCTGTTTGAGCTGCGATATTCTTCAGAACAGGCCCAAGCACGTTGCTTGCCGGCTTCACGGGCGCAAATTTTTGCCGCCAACCCAACGCCTCCACCATGGATGAGAAATCATTTGTGTTTGGGTTCCATAAATCGGTATGACAACCCAATGAGCTCACTTCATTAGCAACAACGCCCGTCAGACGATGAGCCCAATATTGAGGATACATCACGATGTTCGCTGTGTGCTTCCCGACCTCAGGAAAAGTCCGAAACTGCCAGTAAATCTGCGCACCCAGATTAAGCCCTCCAGCCAAGCGCGGCGAGCCGGTTTCTTCAAATGCTGGCCGAACCCGTTCATATTCGGCCGCAGTTTCCTCAATACCCTTATATTCATAGTCCAAAATTGGCGCGGCAAGATTACCTTTGTCGTCCAAAAGCGCACCGCATGCGCCATGCGCCGTGATACTGATCGCAAAAACGCCAAATCTACTTTGAAAATTGGTCAGAGATGCAAGAATGAAACTCCAGATGCCATCCACATCAAAGTGCGGGTACGGAGCAGATGTTATGACCCGGTTTGGCGTGGTTTCAACAGCAATCTCCTGCAGCGTCTGCCCATCGACTAAAACAACTTTCGCGTTGGTTTTGCCTATGTCGATCACGGCAATATTTTGCTTTGTACCCATCAATCATTCCATGTGGAATACAGTTTCCAGCGAGGTAACCACCGGCTTGTTGTCTGGGTGTGTTAGCATGACGTCAGCCATGTGGTCCCACCATCTCTTCATCACCGGATCGAGCGGCAGATTATCCATCTTGTGATCATCACTGCGCCACAAGACGCCAAAAAGAATATTGGTGTCACGATCCAGATGGATGGAATAATCGGCAATTCCCGCTTGTTTCAACAGACTAACCAACTCCGGCCAGATCTCATCGTGACGCCTCTGGTACTCTTCTTCACATCCAGGATTGAGCTGCATTTTGAAAGCATATTTTTCCATTATGAAGGCTCCTTGCGGCGCGATTGCAAGCCCGCCCACACGCGCGGCAATGCGATGACCGAGATCAGCAGAATGCCAATGAATATCGACATTACAATACCCGGCACATTGAGAAGTCCGAAACCGAACGTCACCATCCCCATGACGAAAGCGGCGATGACGACGCCTGGAATGGTACCTGATCCTCCCAGAATATTGACGCCGCCAAGCACAACCATCGTGACGATTTCCAGCTCCCAGCCAAAAGCGATCGATGGGCGGGTAGACCCAAGTCTGGAAGTCAGACAGATCGCGGCAATACCCGCCATCAAGCCCGTGAGCAGAAACAGGATGAATTTGACCCGCTTCACCCGTACACCGGAGAATTGAGCACCCACCGGATTGTTTCCGATCGCATAGACCGTCCTGCCAAAATTGGTTTTGTGCAGTAGCACGCCATAGACGAGCGCAAAGACAACAAACAAGACCATTTCAAATGTAATGACCCACCACACATAACCCTGCCCAAAGAAGGCAAACTCAGCCGAATAACCACGGAACGCCTGATCACCCAATACGATGTAGGAAATGCCACGAAACAAGCTCATCGTTCCGATCGTCGCCACGATGGACGGCAGACCCAGACCAGTGACAAGAAAACCGTTGAAGGCGCCACAGAGCAATCCAACCAGAAGTCCGGTGACAACCAGCTCCGGCACTCCAAAGCCAAGTTGCGACATATAACCCATCGCCGTTGATGTCAGAGCAATAATCGAGGCAACCGAAAGATCGATTTCTCCAGAGACGATCAACAGCGCCATGGCAAACGCAATCATTGCTTTTTCAGTAAAGTTGAATGTTGCGTCGGATAAATTCCATGGGTCCAAAAAATAGGGTGAGGCAAATGTGTTGATCAGAAATATGCAAACTGCCACCACCAACAAGAGCGCTTCCCAGCTTTTCAAATGACGTTGAAGCGGGGAACTCAATCGATCAGGGACATGTCGATCTTGCGGAACATCGGCATTGAACAAGGATTGTTCGCTCATTTGGCGTGCTCCGCTTGTTTGAGAATAATCCGGCCTTTTCTTCGCTCCGACCGCGCATTAAAGGCGACGGCAATGATGATGGCTGAGCCCGAAATGGCCAATTGCCAGAATGGGGAGATGTTCACAACTGGAAGGGCATTTTTGACAATGCCCAGGAATAGCGCCCCAAGCACCGCACCACCCACGGACCCGATCCCACCGGCAATTGAGATGCCACCGATAACACAGGCCGCAACAACTTCCAGTTCAAAACCGCCGGCGATATCGACATAGGCGACCGCATATCGCGAAACCCATAAGTAGCCGCATAGGCCGGCAATAGCGCCGGAAATCACAAAGGCCAGAAATCTGGTAAAGCCAA
>JAHEJF010000376.1 GCA_024639025.1 Ahrensia sp.
GCAGGGCGGCGCGGTGTCCTTCAAGCGCTTTCTCGCCTACACCTTCCGCCACCAACCCCAATGGTCTCTTGGACCCGGTCTTCTTGAATGAAGTAAGCAGATCATGCTCAAAACTCATTACCGCCGCTTCGCCCGGATAATTTACCAGATCGCGAGCGACTCCAGAAGCCAAGGCGCGTGCAACCGTTGGATTGCCTCTGCCTTTCATCTCGATGATGACCGGTACGTCACCTCCGATTTCCAGCAGCACATCTTCGAGCGTGTCAATCGTATCAGTGGTTTTGCCAAGCCGGATGGATTGCAACTCTTCGGAATCGCGATCAATGACCAAGCCAGACTGATTGGTCAAACGGTCCAGCTTTGCATCATGGAATGCCATGGCGACACCATCGCCCGATAGCTGGACGTCCAATTCAATGGCATAACCGTATTCCACGGCAGCGCGAAACGCTGATATCGAATTTTCATAAACGGCCTCATTGCCGTCGTGCAGTCCTCTGTGGGCGATCGGCAGACGGGTGATGAATTTCATCGTCACTTGGCCTCGATTATCGCTTCCACTTCGACGGATGCATCCAGCGGAAGGCAGGGCATCCCGACCGCGGATCTCGCGTGACGACCGGCATCGCCCAGTACATCGGCCAGCAAGTCAGACGCGCCATTGCCGACCAGATGCTGACTGGTGAATTCAGGTGTCGAGGACACGAAAATGGTGATCTTGACGATCTGCTTGATGTTCTCCAGGTCGCCCAACGCAGCCTGAGCGACCGCAAGCACATTGATGGCACACAATCTGGCAGCTTCTTGGCCCTGTTCGAGCGTCAGCTCTCCGCCAATTTTGCCCTTCAGGTTGAGCGCACCATCGTCAAATGGTAGTTGGCCCGAAGTGAAAACCAGCTTCCCGGCACGGGAATAAGGCATATAATTGGCCGCCGGTGCAGCGACCGCTGGAATTTCTATACCCAGTGCGTCCAGTCGGCTCGCTATTGTATTGCTCATCAACTCATCCTTAAGTAACAGTGTTATTATTAGACAATGTTTGCATCTTTTGCCTCGCTTACGCCATGAGTTTTTCAATGGTCGTAGCAAAATAAGGGACTACCATGCTCACGCGATCAAAACTGACTCTGGCCGTCACCACAACACTAATGTTGGCTGGTTCGACTTTTGTGACAGAATCCTCTGCGGCGACGCTATTGGCACCGCACCGTGCCGTTTACGACGTGGAACTCAAAGAGGCTTCCGATCGAAGCGGCATTGACGGGATGAATGGCCGGATTGTGTATGAATTTCGCGGTTCTGCCTGCGACGGTTACACCACAAACTTTCGCTTCGTGACCCAGCTCTCTGCGCGCGGTGAGGTCAGCTTGACCGACCAGAGAACCACGACATTTGAGGACGGGAAGGGCGAAAATTTCCGGTTTGTTACCAAGACTTTCGTCAATCAGAATCAGGACAAGAAAATCGAGGGCAGTGCCCGAGTCGATGAGGATGGTGTCATTGTCGCTCTAAAGGAGCCGGAAAGCCTCGAATTGGATCTTCAATCCGCCCTGTTTCCGACCAAACATGTGATCGACATGATTGTCCGTGCGCAGGCCGGCGAGACATTCTACCAGCAGCCAATATTTGACGGCTCGGATGGCGGTGATCGTGTGTTGACGACTACCGTGGTGATTGGCCCTCAAAAACTGGAACCAACCGAAGACGCTGCTGAGGAAACACTGAAGGGTGAGCCGTATCGCAAATACTCGGTTGCCTATTTTGACGAGATCAATGATCCCGAAGGGCTGCCCGAATATTCCATTGCCTTCAAGATGCACGAAAACGGCATTGCCCGCGATCTCGAGATGAATTACGGCGACTTCACGCTCATCGGCAAAGTAAGCGATCTCGAGATTTTTGAAGCTGAACCCTGCGAGGGCTGAAATGCCCGCATTGTAGTGCTTGCAATTCAAGCTGCCTTGGTCTATCAGGCGGCCATTCCACACACGGGGTAGGCGGTTTCAGGGAGAAATCCTGGGATCACCACCGGTTGCAGAAATATCTGCTTCTCCCCGTGGAGGCTAAACCGGAAAGGAAAATAACGCATGGCATTGCCAGATTTCTCTATGCGTCAGCTTCTAGAAGCAGGCGTACACTTTGGACACCAAACACACCGCTGGAACCCGAAAATGGCGAAGTTCATTTTTGGTGACCGCAATAATGTCCATATTCTTGATCTTTCACAGACTGTTCCGCTGCTCGCAAATGCGCTGAAAATCGTCTCTGACACTGTTGCAGGCGGTGGACGCGTGCTGTTTGTCGGTACAAAGCGACAGGCGTCTGAAATCGTTGCAGATGCAGCACAGCGTTCTGCACAGTACTATGTCAACGCCCGCTGGTTGGGCGGCATGCTGACTAACTGGAAAACAATTTCCAATTCAATCAAGCGCTTGCGCAAGCTCGATGAATTACTGGCTGGCGAAGGTCAGGGCTTCACCAAGAAAGAGCTTTTGAACCTCACACGTGAACGCGAAAAGCTTGATCGCGCGCTCGGTGGTATCCGCGACATGGGCGGTGTTCCCGACCTGATTTTCGTCGTTGACACCAACAAGGAAGCCATTGCTATCCAGGAAGCACATCGCCTGAATATTCCAGTGATTGCGATTGTCGATTCAAACTGTAACCCGGATGTGGTTGATCATCCGATTCCAGGCAATGACGATGCCGCACGCGCCATTTCGCTTTACTGCGATCTTGTTGCCAAGGCAGCGCTCGACGGTATTGCGCGTCAAGCAGGTGAGTCCGGTGTTGATCTGGGTGCACTTGAAGAAGCGCCGGTTGAAGAAGCATTGGCCGAAGCGCCTGCTGCAGTCGAACCAGCCGCCGAAGAGGTAAAGCCTGCTGTTGCTGAAGAAGCACCTGCCGCTGAAGAGGCGCCCGCCGAGCCAGCCGCTGACAGCTAAAATATGATTGCGCGGCCAGTTTGAGCCGCGCAAGTTTTTCAAACGAGACGTTCACTTTGGGTGCGCAGGGACAATCTTCCCGGCATGCGAGGTTTTAGAACCGATAACACCAGCAAGATCTGGTCAAAGAGGTAGAGACATGACTGCAATTACCGCTGCAATGGTAAAAGAACTGCGCGAAGCATCAGGCGCAGGCATGATGGACTGCAAAAA
>JAHEJF010000377.1 GCA_024639025.1 Ahrensia sp.
GCCTTGCTCCCGTCTTTGATGGCTTCCTGGGCCATACAAAAAGTATTGTTTGACATAGAACAAACACAAAAAGCCATTTTGCTGGAATACTGATTTGCAAGCCAATTGGTCTGCGTCAAATGCAATGCGCAAATCAGGCCAAAGCTTGTGCACCTCCCCCATCACACAGGGAGTAGCGCTAGTCGGAGCGACATTAAAGTCGGGAGGAACTGAATATGAATGTCCTAGTCATTTACGCAACCATTGAGGGTCAAACCGGGAAAATTGCCCGTTTTGTCTCCGAAGAGCTCGAAAAACTGGGTCATACTGCAGTGCTGATCGATGCAAATGAACCCTCTGAAATATCGTTCGAGCAGGTAGACGCAGTTATACTCGCAGCGCCTGTCCACGAACGGCGGCATCCACAAAATTTCGAGGCGCTGCTTTCCGCCCATGCGGCCGATTTGGCAACAAAAAGAGTGTTTTTCCTGTCCATCAGTTTGAACGCTGCATTTCCGGAAGGGATGGAAGAAGCAGGAGAATATGTCACCGAAATGAAGATGAGAACCGGCTTGGATCCAGAGCGCGAGATGCTTGTCGGTGGCGCAATCCGCATCGACCAATATGATTATTTTGCCATGCAGGTGCTGCAGCACGTGGTTTTGCGCGACAAGGACTACAAACCGGGTGAAGGCCGGAATGAATTCACCGACTGGGATGCACTATCCAGCAACCTTGCCGAGTTTTTGGCGTGACTTAGAGCGTTTCGGTGTTCAACTGAAACGCTGGCACGGATTAGGGCATTGGAAATATTGGATAAATCGGGGTTCTGCGATTCCATCAAAGGCTGGCAGAGATTAGGTGCTGCGCATTTTCTTGCGAAGCTTGGATACATTGGCCCATGCATCAGCTTTCAAAGCTTCCATTTTGCATGTTTGGACAAACTCCATATGCGCCGATGCTGCCTGTGATGCAGCGTCTGGATCACCATCCATTATGGCATCGTAAATTGCGCGATGTTGCTCCAACAACTTGGTGCGTGCACCGGGGAATCCATAAACCAGATCGCGTGAGAAAAACGTGCCATTGGACAGCAAACGGTAGCAGGAACGCAGTGTATGTAACAAAATCACATTGTGGGCACACTCGCAGACCGCCTGATGGAATTCCACATCTATGGCAGCCTCCTCGCTTGGGTCAGACTTTTGATGGGCCGTCTCCATCCGCTCGACAATAGCTGACAACAAGGCCTTGTCGTCATCAGTAGCGCGCTGGGCGGCATAGCGCGCCGCAACAGCTTCAACATCGCGCCGATATTCAAGATAATCGTCGGTTGCCTTGGGATGATCGGCAATCAGTTCCAGCATGGTTTTCGAGAAAACGTCACCAATAACATCAGCCACAAAAGTGCCGCCTCCGTGCCGCGTTACCAACAGGTCTCGAGATTCAAGATCTTTGATCGCGGATCGCAAGATTGGGCGTGAGACCCCCAACTGTTCCGCTAGATCGCGTTCGCCTGGCAGTTTATCACCAACCCGCAGGACACCTTCCAAAATCAAATCTTCGATCTGAGATGAGACTTCATCTGCAGTCCGGACATGACTTACCTGAGAAAAAATGCCGTCGCCCATAATTCAATCTCCCACACACTTTCTACGTTAAGGCGACAAAGTGGTCAATTATGTTGTCCACTTTTTGGAAAATGGGTCACATTGCCTGCCTAAATGCCTGAAGAGTGACAGTTTGGCACGCGAACAAGGTTGGATGATCCCGATGAAATGCTGATAATGGACTCTCTGCAATGATTGAAACGAGTAGCCACTGATGGAACAGCCTTCAGCCAACAAACCAGTCGAGGTGTCCGCTACACTTTCGACCCGACCGAGCAAAAGTGCCCATCAGGGCGTCTTTGGATTTCCGGTTCACAAGGACAGGGCGACGGCGCTGGGTGAAGTGCACGCACGTCCGGCGCCTGTGATCAATGCACCCAGAACATTGATTAAGCTTTGCTTTATCACCGAGGGTGGTTTCGCCGTAGATCAGGCTGTGCTGGCCGAATTGTCCCGTCAGAACGGCATTTCACCGCCACTCGAGCGCGCGCGTCATCATCGCATCGCAATGGGGAAGGGCAGTCTGTGGTGGGAGCGCCATACAGAAGCGTCGACATATCTATGGGAAGGGCCGGGTGCCAAGAATTTTGATGCAGCGGCTGTCGGACATCCTTTTGGTGAGGCGTTTCCGGCGCCCGGCTCGCTTATCGCAGCCGCCCGAATTGATTTGGTCAAATGGACCAAGGCACAAGAGGAAAAGCAACTTGCCAACTTTGATCGCTCGACATTGTGCGCCTCCGTGACGCGCAATGGACGGGCTATTATTGCGACAGATTTTCGTCAGGATCAGGACGGGATGACAAGGTTCGTTGTGCTCGACAAAGGCATGGCACCACAGCGTCTGGGTGCACTTGCCCAAAGGCTGTTTGATATCGAGATATATCGGACTTTGGCCATGCTTGGGCTGCCCGTCGCACAGCGCCTTGCCCCACGCATGCGGGAGGTCGAAGACCGGCTGGCGGAGCTGACGCACGAAATGCGGTCTCTGGAGCCCGCTGGCGTTGAGGAATTACTCGATGAGATGACCGCGCTGGCAGGAACACTGGAAGCTGATGCCGCCTCCAGCCTCTACAGATTTGGTGCAAGCAGAGCATATGACAACATCGTTCAGGATCGATTGCAAAATCTTGAGAGGGAGCCAATTGCGGGCCATGACACTTTCAAGTTTTTCCTGGAGCGCCGCCTTGCACCCGCCATGCGGACCTGCCGTGCAATCGAAGAGCGTCAAGCCAGTCTTTCTGAAAAGCTGGCGCGGGCGGCAACGCTGCTGCGAACCCGCATTGACGTGGAAGTTGAAAAGCAGAACCGCGATCTGCTGCAGTCCATGAATAGGCGGGCGAAACTTCAATTGCGACTGCAACAAACCGTCGAAGGTCTCTCAGTTGCCGCTGTGTCGTATTATGTGGTGGGTTTGTTGGCCTATTTGACCAAGGGGATAGGTTTGAACCTTCCTGGAATTTCGGAATCTGCGCTCATTGCACTGTTTGTGCCGGTAACTCTTTTCTCGATCTGGTTGATCGTCCGCCGGATCCGCAAACATCATCAAGAACAGGACGACGACATCTAG
>JAHEJF010000378.1 GCA_024639025.1 Ahrensia sp.
CCTTAATCCATGGTCAATTGTGACCGCGATAATCTCGTTAATGATTTGCTGGCGGGCAAAATGTGCCTTTAGACCCAACAACAGGGCCGTGCTGTCGCTGCCGCCCGAGACCGCAACCACAACCGGACGTCCAGCCTCCAACCGCAGTTCGCTGAAAGTCCCTTGAATGTCAAACGCTTCTGAAGTGTTTGTCAGCACTTGGCTTTTGCGCGTTCGTCGCCAATCTTCATCCGCAACGGATCGGTCATGTCGGCATGTGTTTTCAGTGCATCCTCAAACGTAACGCATGCAATCTCTCGATTGCCCAGCGCCGCCATAATTGTACCGATCTTGTAGAGCGTCTCGGGTGCTTTTGTTGCTTCGGGATGAAGCGAACGAGCCAAGATAAACGTGTCAGCTGCATCTTCGAACCGGCCCTGTGCGAGTTGGCTTTCACCAAGCCAGAAGCGGGCATCAGCGATGAGCGGATCGTCAGGATAGGTGTCTACAAAAGTCGAAAACACTTCTTCCGCCAGATTGTATTCGCCATCCAGAATGTAGGCATAACCGGCCTGGTACAGCTCCTCGGCGTTCACTTCACCGCTCAGGCTTGAAACCTTTGTTCCGTCGATTGATTTTTCAACACTCTGTGCAGAAAAATCAATCGACGTCTCAATAACATTGCCGTTTTGGTCGAGCTTGATTGATCCAAGGCTGCGCGGCGGCTGTCCCAGACGGGGTGCTGTGCTGGCGCTTTTCGCATCAGCGATTTGCGTTTGTGGGGTCGATGATGGCCCTTGTGCCACATCTGTCTGCTTGACCCCATTGTCGATAACCGAGCCTTGCTGCTGGTCTTCTAGCTGCTGCAGGCGAAACTCTATATCTTCTTGTTGCTTGCGCATGTTTTCCTGCAGTTGCAACAGCTGGAAATTCAGTTCTTCAAACTGGCCATTGAGCTGGCGCAGCTGCTCTTCAAGCTGTGCGACCCGCGGATCTGAAATCTGCGCGAAACTCGCGCTTGCCATAACCAACAACGCCGCAATCGACAGCTTAATACTCAACAAAAAGCGATGCATTTGTATTCAACCTCTCTATAACCCGGAGCCCAGCAGCCTACTTCAGTCATGTTAGTCGGGCAAAACTATGTCGAAACAGCCGCCCTGAGCGCAAAAAAAGCGGCCGGGGCCGCTTTCTTGAAACCGGTTCGCTATCCAACTCCTAGGACCCGCTGACGCCGCCAATATTGGTAACCGCGCGGCGGTTTTGCGACCAGCACGAAATGTCATCACACACGGCAACCGGACGTTCCTTGCCAAAAGACAATGTCTTGATCCGGGCGCGGTTGACACCTTGTGTGACCAGATAATCACGGGTTGCTGCGGCACGACGCGCGCCCAGCGCAAGGTTGTATTCCCGTGTACCACGCTCGTCAGCATGTCCTTCAATGGTCAACTGATAATTGGGATAACGCGCCAACCATTGCGCCTGACGTGTCAGTGTTTGCTGCGCATCTGCACGAATAACCGAAGAATCGGTATCAAAGAAAATGCGATCGCCCACATTCACAGTAAAATCCTGCTGCGTGCCTGGCACTGCGCCGTTTACTGTATTGGCATTCAAGCCGAGATCGCCCGGATTGTCAGGCAGCGTTTTGTTTTTCGCGCAACCCGCCACGGCCAAAGTTGTGCAGATTACCAGCATCATGGTGCGCAGAGGGTTGTTTGTTTGAACAAGGCTCATCGCCCATTCCCTTCAATTTTCGAAATTTGAGTCAGCATTTGATAACCTTATTTGCCTTAACCAGCCATCAACACACACGGTTAACAAAACATTTCCGGGCCACGTGGTTGAAGCCGGCTACCCGCATTTGCCTGACGCCGTGGCCGATGAATGCGGCCATATCACGGCATCTGAGCTAACAGGGGCTAATCCAGCAAGGGTGACCAAGCCGGATCAGAGCCAAAATTTGGTGTTTGAATTTGCTGCTCATTGCGCCCCGTCAAATCTATTGAGTAGAGCCCTGGACCCGGCGCACCCGACCCTTGCCTGAAGAACATGAGCACCCTGCCATTGGGCGCCCAAGTCGGGCCTTCATTGTGAAATCCTGTGGTCAATATCCGCTCACCCGATCCGTCAGGGCGCATCACGCCAATGGAAAACTGGCCACCTGACTGCTTGGTGAAAGCGATCAAATCACCACGCGGCGACCAAACCGGCGTTGAGTAGGATCCGTTGCCAAATGAAATACGCGTCGCATCACCGCCGCCCGCGCCCATGACGTAAAGCTGTTGCCGCCCGCCACGATCGGACTCAAACACGATCCGGCTACCATCAGGCGAATAGGATGGCGATGTATCGATGGAAAGTGAATTGGTCAGGCGCGTTGTGTTTCTGCTGCCCAGATCCATGGAGTATATGTTTGCGTTGCCGTTCTCCTGCTGCAGGCTCATCACCACCTTGGAACCATCGGGAGAAAAACGCGGGCTGAACGTCATGCCCGGAAAATCGCCAACCAACTCGCGTTGCCCGGTTTCAAGTTGCAACAAATAGACCTTCGGCTGGCCACCGGCGAAGTCCATATAGGTGATTTCCTGGCGTGAGGGCGAAAAGCGCGGTGTCAGAACAATATCATTGCCGTTGGTCAGGTTGCGCACATTGGCGCCATCCTGGTCCATGATCGCCAATTTCTTGACCCGATTGATTTTCGGACCGGACTCGCTGACAAAGACAACGCGGGTATCGAAGTAACCCTTTTCACCTGTCAGGCGTTCATAAATTGCATCTGAAATAATATGGGCGACGCGCCGCCAGTTCTCGCCGGTGGTGAAAAACTGCTCTCCAGCCATTTGTTCACCAACAAATGTGTCCCACAAGCGAAACTCTGCTTTCAGACGTCCGCCCTCATTGGTCACCCGGCCGATAACCAGCGCTTGCGCGTTGATCACCTTCCAATCCTCAAAGCGTGGCGCCGCATCCGGATTGGAGACCTTTTCGATAAAGGCTTCCTTTGCGATCGGTGCAAACAATCCCGAGCGACGCAAATTGGCTTCGATAACCTGGCTGATTTGTGCACCTATCCCGTCACCGGACAAAAATTCGGTGATGGCGATCGGCAAGGGTTCGATGTTTCCCTTGTTGATGTCGATTTCAACAAGGGCCCGCGCCGGCG
>JAHEJF010000379.1 GCA_024639025.1 Ahrensia sp.
TAGCTGGCGCGATTGCCTATGGCGGCTTTCGCGCCATCAACAATGCGCAGCCTCCAGGCGCGATGTTTGCCTTTATCACGGCGCTGCTGTTTGCCTACGATCCGGCCAAGCGACTTGCGCGTCTCAAGGTCAATCTTGAACGTGCCATGGTCAATGCGCGGATGATCTATGAAATCCTCGACATGGAAGAAGCGCAGCGTGATGCTGCCGACGCAAAACCGCTTTCGGTCACCAAGGGAGAGGTGCAGTTCGACAAGGTCGACTTTGAGTATGCTGACGGGACCAGGGTTCTCAATTCGATGTCCTTTACAGCACCCAGCCATAAGACAACCGCTCTGGTTGGCCCATCGGGAGTTGGAAAATCCACCGTGATCTCACTCCTGCAGCGGTTTTATGATGTCAGTGGCGGTGCGATTTCCATTGATGGCCAAAATATTGGCTCGGTGACGAAATCGTCGCTGCGCAGCCAGATCGCCTTTGTCTCGCAGCAGCCCTATCTGTTTGAGGGCTCGGTCATGGACAATATCCGTTACGGCAGACCCGATGCCACAGATGAAGAGGTCATCGAAGCGGCCAAACTGGCCAACGCGCATGCATTCATCGAATCGCTTTCGGATGGATATGCAACCCCGGTAGGTGAAAATGGGATCACCTTGTCGGGTGGCCAGAGGCAACGTGTTTCAATTGCCCGCGCCATTGTACGCAATGCACCCATTCTGCTTTTGGATGAAGCGACATCCTCGCTCGACAATGAATCTGAAAAGCTGGTGCAGGATGCGCTGGAAAAAATAATGGTCGGCCGCACCACAATTGTTGTCGCCCACCGCCTTTCAACAGTTGTCAATGCCGACCAAATTGTGGTCATTAGTGAAGGCAAGGTTTTGGAGCGCGGCACGCATGCGGTGCTTTCAAAAAAGAAAAACGGCATGTACGCCCGCTTGAATCAGCTCAGTGCACTGCCGTCAGTCGAAGACGGACAGGTTATAAAATGAACGCCACAATCAACATCGCGGTAACCGGCGCTTCGGGGCGAATGGGTCAGGCGCTCATCCATGCCATCCGTGAAAATCCCAAAACGGTGCTTTCAGGCGCGCTGGAACGCGAAGGTGCCGACAGTATTGGCCAGGATAGCGGCCTGCTGGCAGGCACGGGCGAAAACCACGTTGAAATCACCGACAACTTCACCGTTGCTTTCAAAGGCGCCGATGTGATTGTGGACTTCACCATACCCCAGGCGACACTGGTGTTTGCCGAATATGCGGCAGAGAACCGGATCGCCCACATTATCGGCACTACCGGTTGCGACGAGGTCCAGGATCTGGCGATCGCCCGCGCTGCCGAATCCACCGCCATCATGAAGTCGGGCAACATGTCCATGGGCGTGATCATGTTGTCTGTGCTTGTTGAACGAGCAGCAAAAGCGCTGGCAGCATCCGACTGGGACATCGAAGTCTTCGAGATGCATCACAAGCACAAGATTGATGCTCCGTCGGGCACCGCACTGCTTCTGGGTAATGCGGCGGCAGAGGGCCGCAACATCGATCTGGCGGAAAGTGCCGTCCGCGGACGCGACGGCATCACCGGCGAGCGCCAGGAAGGCACGATCGGATTTGCTGCCCTGCGCGGCGGTTCGGTTGTAGGCGAGCATTCGGTCATGTTTGCTGGTCAGGGCGAAAGCATCACCCTGTCTCACCGGGCCCAAGATCGCGGAATTTTTGCCCGCGGCGCCATCAACGCCGCGGTCTGGACCAACGCCCAGAAGCCCGGTCTTTATTCAATGCGTGATGTGCTTGGCATCAACGACTAAATCAAACGTAACGGAGTATGTGAAATGTCAGGTAAACTTGTGCTTGTGCGTCATGGTCAAAGCGAATGGAACAAGCTCAATCTGTTCACCGGCTGGAAGGACCCCGATCTGACCGAGCAAGGTGTTGAGGAGGCCATTGAAGCGGGACGTGTTCTGGCCGAGAAGGGTTTCAAGTTTGATATTGCTTTCACTTCGGTGCTTCAACGCGCGGAAAAAACCTGCCAGATGATTCTTGACGGCGTTGGCCAGTCCGATCTCGAGACCATCCATGACCAGGCGCTTAATGAGCGCAATTACGGTGACCTTGCCGGTTTGAACAAGGATGATGCGCGCGAAAAATGGGGCGAAGAACAAGTCCACATCTGGCGTCGCTCCTATGATACACCGCCGCCTGGTGACGAAGGCGAAAGCCTGCGCGATACCGGCGCGCGGGTCTGGCCCTATTACATGAATGAGATTCTGCCACGTGTTCTGCGCGGTGAAATCGTGCTTGTTGCCGCGCATGGCAATTCGCTTCGTTCGCTGATCATGGTGCTGGACCGGATGACCAAGGAAAGTATTTTGAAGCTCAATCTGGGCACCGGCGTACCTATTGTCTACGACCTGAATGCCGATTCAACTGTGGCCAACAAGGAAGTGCTCGGCGATATGTCGGGAGCCCATTGATGGCACTTGAACACTGTGTCTTCTTTCGGCGCGCCGACAGTGTAACCGATGCTCAGGTCGCCGATGTAATGGCAATGCTGGCCGCGATCACCGATCGCATTGATGGCGCCTCGAATTTTCGCAGCGGCAAGAATGTCAGTCCCGAGGGTCTTCACAAAGAATATCTGGACGGTTTCATTATTCGGTTTGCCGACGAAGCCGTGCGCGATGCCTATCTCGTCGACGAGGAGCACCGGCAGGCCGGAGCGAAGCTTGTCAGCCTTTGCCGCGAAGGTCGGGATGGCTTGGTGGTGTTTGATTTGGAGATTTGATGCTGATCGAAATTATGGATTCCTGGCCAAATATTCTCCTGGCTTTTGCGACGCTTAGTATTGTTGCCTTGGCGCCGGGCCCGACTGCGATGGCGATTATGGGCATTTCCATGAGCCAGGGCCGCAGTGCAGGTTTTCTGTTTACTGCCGGTTGTATGTCGGGCGCTGCCAGTTGGGCACTTATGGCCGGATTGGGCTTGTCGGCATGGATAACCACCTATGCACAGGGCGTCATCATTTTAAAGATCGTCGGCGGGATATATCTCTTGTGGATGGCCTACAAGTCGCTTCGACTGGCAATGATCAAGACAAACAAGTTGGACCAATCAGCTGCCGTTAGAGCCAGCGGTGATCTTTATC
>JAHEJF010000380.1 GCA_024639025.1 Ahrensia sp.
CTTCTTTTCTGTCTTATTGCTGGACTTGGTGTTGCTGGTCATGTTGTCACCCTTTCTGTCGGGGAATTGATTGCAAGGCATTGTCCCTCGTTACCGCCGGGGCCATGTCGCGTATTTGTATCAAGCGATTGACCAGAAACTTGCACCAACGAATCGACCATACCCCTATTTGGACTTGCCTTGGGTAAGATTCTATGTGGAATCTGTCAATATAAATATCTATATTGATCTAAAAATGGCGTTAGAAATCAATATATTAGACTTACTCTAAGTAACATATATCTATTTTACTTACGTAAATATCTATCTAGGTAATTATATATTACGCAAGGTTATGCTTTGGTCATTCTCCTCTAACGTTCCCGGTTTCAAATGTTGAAACTTTCAATAACCAGGTTGCACCTTGCACGGATTGCCAAACTGGCTATGTTGGCGCCGTTTGTTGAACACAGACCATAATATTGCATCTGGCCGTCAACACCTGTGTCGCTCAGCCCGTATGTAGTTTGGTGGTCTTCCACCTGGAAAACTCCGGAAACATAAGACTGGCTGCCCGTGAAAAATCTGCTTGGTATTGGCGAATGTATGGTCGAATTATCATCAGCTGGTGCGAATGATCTGATGCGTCTTTCATTTGCCGGCGATGTGCTCAACACACTTTGGTATGCCCAGAGGTCATTTGTAAAATCTGGCAATCAATGGTCGACCGGATTTCTGAGCGCGGTCGGAACCGACCCCATGTCAGAACAGATGCTCGCCTTTCTGAGCGCTGCTCACATTGATACCAGCAGTGTGCGGCGCGTTGCCGAGCGCAGGCCGGGCTTATATATGATCCATCTGGATGGTGCCGAGCGCAGCTTTAGTTATTGGCGCGACAGTTCAGCGGCACGATTGCTTGCCGCCGATGCAGAATTTTTAAGCCGGCAGATGGAGCAAGCCGATGCGCTGTATTTCTCAGGCATCACACTGGCGATCCTGACCGATGCTGATCGTACCGTGCTGCTAGAAGCACTGGTCAAGGCCAAGGCGGGAGGCAAGCTGGTTGCTTTTGACCCCAATATCAGACCGGCTCTGTGGACCGATAAGACAAAGATGCGTGACGCAATCATTCAGGCTGCCGGTTGCTCCAGTCTTGTGCTGCCGAGCTTTGATGATGAAGCAGAACATTTCGGTGATGCCGATCTGGAAGCAACTGCTCAGCGTTACCAGTCAGCAGGCGCACCACTGGTCGTGGTGAAGAACGGCCCGGGGGAGATACTGGTCGCCGAGGGGAAAGCGCGGATGTCGCTGAATACGCCTCCGGTTGACATCCCTGTCGATACAACCGGTGCAGGCGACAGTTTCAACGGTGGTTATCTTGCCGATTATCTTGTGCACCGGGATGTGCAGCAAGCGGTGCGCGCTGCGCAGAAATGTTCGGCGCAGGTGATCTGCCACTATGGCGCACTGATTCCTATGGACGCCTGACCTAATTTAATGCGGCGATCAATCCCCTGATCTCTGCGAGGCCGCGCATGCGACCGATCAGCGGATATCCAGGATGGGCCTTTGCGCTCAAATCATCCAGCAGAGCATGGCCATGATCGGGCCTGAACGGGATCAAGTCTGAGGTTTCTTCCTGAACCCGGCGTGATTGCTCATTGAGCAGATGGCGCACCAGTGCGACCATGTCGGTATCACCTTCCAGATGTGCCGCTTCGGTGAACGAGCCGTCGTCGTACTTCTTCACGTTACGCAAATGGGCAAAAAACACCCAGTCAGCAAATTGCTTGGCAATGGCTGGAACATCGTTGCCAGGATTCGCCCCAAGAGAACCCGAACACAGTGTCAAACCATTTGACCGGCTTGGCACGGCATCAAGGATCCACTTTATATCCTGTGCATTGGAGACAATACGCGGCAATCCCAGAATATCTCGCGGCGGATCGTCTGGATGAACGCAAAAGCGCATGTCCAGTTCTTCGGCGAGTGGTATGATGGCCTCAAGAAAGCGCTTGTAATTTTCACGCAGGACATTTCGGTCAATGCCATCATATTGCGCCAATGCTTGTGCCAATGTCTGACAATCATAGCGCTCATAGGCGCCCGGCAGGCCCGACATGATGCTCGCCAGCAATTCGTCGCGTTCCTGCCCGGTTGAGCCTTCAAACCAGATCCTGGCCTCTTTAATGGTTGAGGGCTGATAGTCGTCTTCGGCTTGTTTTCGCCCCAGCATGAACAACTCGAATGCGGCCATGCGCGGCGCGGAAAAGTGCAATGCGTGTCCGCCGCGCGGAAGAGGTTTGGCCAGATCGGTCCGGGTCCAATCGAGCAGTGGCATGAAGTTATAGCAGACGGTCCTGATACCGGCCTTGGCGAGGTTTCTCATCGACTGCCGATAGTTGTCAAACAATGGTTCGAGATCACCGTGGCCGCGCTTTATGTGTTCATGCACCGGCAGGCTTTCGACCACTTGCCAGCTCAATCCAAGCGTCGGATCTTTCTCAATCAATGCCTTTCGCTCAACAACTGCTTCGAGCGACCAAACTTCTCCATAAGGGATTTCATGCAGCGCTGTCACAATGCCCGTTGCACCGGTTTGGGCGACCTGCTCCAGGGAAATGTAGTCCAGGGGTCCATACCATCGCCAACACTCAAGCATTGTTTACCCGTCCTGTGGTCAGCATTCTAATCACCCTTTTTCTGCGGCTGTTGACGAGAGGCAATGAGGACAAAATAACAGAATTCTGCTTTGGTCACTCCGCCCAAATCCCGGCGCACACGGCCACTCACGGCACCAAAATACTTCCTGTCAAATCGATTGACGTTTTTTTACCGTGCTCATGCGCATCAATTCAAGCACCAACTGTATTGCGAGACGCCGCGTCCTGCACTATGGTTTTTCCCTGCAGCATCGAAAGAAACAGTCTTATGCACAACGCGCTCAAATTGGCCCACCCGCAAGAGGATATTCAAGTTCCCAATCCAGAAGCCACTGGGGGCTGGCACAATCTGGTGGAAGATGCTGAGGGCGCTTTTGCGCAGCTCGGCGACAGCTTTGGCTTCAAGGCATTTGCCATTCTGGACATTAGCAAACGATTTAACGGGCGCGTGCTACCCTCCATCGAGCTGACCAATCTTGTTCCGGCCTTCCTGAGCTG
>JAHEJF010000381.1 GCA_024639025.1 Ahrensia sp.
GAAGGTCTTGCCCGCATTGCATCGCGTGACCTGAGCAACCTGGGTGCCATTGCCAATCTGGTCGAATACCCGGCCGTACCGCAAGGTGGAGCCCGCTTCCGCGTACAGGTCATGGCAGATCACTCCTTTGCCGACGTTGATGAACTGGTTGTTCTGATGCTCAAAGCCATGCGCAGCGGAGAAAAAGAATATCTGATGCTTTGCGATCAATATCCTGATCTGGTCAAAAGCCGCACTGACAAGACCGCTGCTGTTGAAGCCGGAGTACGGAGCGCCGCATGATTGGATCCAAACAACTCAGATTGTTGGCAATTGATGACGACGTTTCATCAGCTGAGCTGATTGTGAGGATCGCCGAGCGTTGCCGCTATGAGGCATTCGCCACATCAGATTCGCGCGGCGTCCTCAATCTTGCCAGTGCACTGTCGCCCAACATTCTGTCAATCGACATCTGCATGCCAAATCTGGATGCAAACGATTTGCTGGTTCTGTTGGCCAATGCCCAGTACAACGGCAAGATCTTGATCATCAGCGGGCAGGACCCTGAAATCCTGGAACAGACCCGGCTAAAGGCCATCAGCCTCGGACTGGACGCGCCTTACGCAATGCAAAAGCCGATTGATGTCTCGGCATTGCGCAATGCACTGATGTCAGACGAAGTGCGCAAGGCAGCATAGAGCGTTTCAGTCTCAAACTGAAACGCTGGCACGGATTTGGACATTGAAGATATTGGATAAATCCGGGTTGCGCGATTCCATCACAGGCTGACAGAGTCTAATCAACAAATTAGGGCCCATACTCAATGCACAATTGAGTATGGGCCCTGGGAACTTTTGCAGCGGTGCAATCTTGCATTGTACCGCTCTATTGGACCAGCAAGGCGTGGTTCATCTTGAGCAATAACCGCGGCAGATCAACGGGCTTGGTATCAAAGTCTATGCAGCCGGCATCTAGCGCCTTCTTGCGGTCAGTCTCAAACGCACTGGCAGTCAGAGCAATCACAGGTATGTTTGCCGTGCTCGGATTGTCCTTGATCCGGCGCGTTGCCTCGCAGCCGTCCATCTCGCCCAAGCCGATATCCATCAGAATGATATCGGGCTCGAACTCCACAGCGCCCTCGACCGCCGACGGTCCGTCAACAGCATAGCGAATGGTGTATCCGCGCTTTGAAAGCCTGCGCCCGATGATATCCCGGTTCACCGGGTGATCCTCAACGATTAGAACTGTGGTACTCATCTCGATTGCCTTTCCACGCCTGTTAAGCAGCAGCTTTCTGCAACAAAGCCTTAATGGTCTTGTTCAATTGCTTGCTATCGACTGGTTTTGGTATGAATGCATCTGCTTTGTTGACTGCGTCGCTTTGCGGATCATCAATCACGCTGACCATGATCAGCGGAATGACCGCGGTCTCAGGCGACGATTTCAGTTCATCGACGACGCTCCAGCCATCCACTTCGGGCATCAACACATCAAGCAGGATAAGCTCGGGCTTCACCGCCCGTACAAGCTGCAATGCACTGCCGGGCTGGTCGGTCAGGATCGGGCTGAAGCCCTCTTTGCGCAGCATCCGATCCATTAGGCCCAAATACTCCTTGTCATCATCGATGACCAGAACCTTCTTGGCAGAAGCCGCGACAGATTGAGCTGCGATGCCCGCATCGCCCTGCTGGAATGCGCGCAGATCTTCGGCAGCAGCGACAAGCGCTTCATCAACTGCCTCTGCTACCTCTTGCTCTTCCTGCGCACCGGACTGCTCCAGCACCACGTTGACGGGCAAATGGATCGTAAATTTTGAGCCCTTGCCCAAAACACTTGATGCGGTGATATCACCACCCATCAGGCGGCAAAGATTGCGGCTCAATGACAGACCCAGACCGGTTCCGCCAAACTTGGCGTTGACGGCTGCATTGGCCTGGCTGAAGTTCTCAAACAGGGTGGCAAGCGCATCTTCGCTTATGCCAACTCCTGTATCGGAAACAGCGAATTCCAATGTGGGAATACCATTCATGTCGATCTTTGAAACGTGCAACTCGATCTTACCGTTCTGACAGAACTTTGACGCGTTACTCAAGAGGTTGAAAATGGCCTGACGCGATTTGGTCAAATCGATATTCGCCATACCCAGCACACCGGATTTTTCGATCTTGAATGTATTGGTGTTCTTGGCAGCCAGCGGACGCGCTGTCATTTCGATCTCAGTCAGAAGCTGATCGATATCAACCTCTTCAACATAGAGTTCGGTTTTGCCCGCTTCGATCTTCGAAATATCCAGAATGTCGTTGACCATCGCCAGCAAATGCTTACCCGCGGCACTGATCTTCTGAAGGTCGGCAATCTGCTCGCCATTGCCATCCAATTCAGCATCTTCAAGCAGGATTTCAGAATAACCCAGGACGGCATTCAGCGGCGTGCGCAACTCGTGGCTCATCTTGGCCAGGAAGTCGGACTTGGCGCCATTGGCCCGTTCCGCTTCGTTCTTGGCGGCCTTCAGATCTTCTAACGTGGACTGGTGGCGGTCAATTTCACGCAGCAATTCAGATTGCGAGTCCACCACCGAGGCATAATAGCTGGACATGAAAAAGATATACATCGACGCACAGATCAGGGAGATCATCGTCACGCCGACCATGTCGCTCAGCGGAATATGCTGCGGGAAGGATCCGTCCATGAGATACATGCCGTAGAAGACACCAACACCGACCACCATCTGCGAGAAGATGGCAACGCTGGTTCGAAATCCGGATCCCAGATAGAAGAACGCGAGGAGCGGCGTGATCAGGAACCACATCAGAAATGGCGAACTCGCGCCACCAAAGTGGAATGACGTGATCAGAATTGCAAAATTAAGGTTCGCTACCGATGCGATGGCCAACCAGGAGTACGAACCCGGGAACATTCTGAGCGCAATCGGGAAGAACCAGAACATGGTAATCGATGCGGCAAGCAGGTGAACATGCGGCCAGGGATTGGGATCGTTGGCAAATAGGTAGATGGAAATCGGATGACCCAAAAAGGGTCCCAACAAATGCGAGATGATGAACATTCGCACGCGTTTATAAGCATTTATGTCGACTCGGACCTGGTCCGGAACGAAGCGATCAACAAGATTGTCAATAAAGCGCGTAGCTGAATTCATTG
>JAHEJF010000382.1 GCA_024639025.1 Ahrensia sp.
TGATGAATCCATCGATGACGATCGGTGCGGTGTCCCCCATATGGCCTATGCCCACAAAGGTGACATCGGCGTGCCTGGAAAGTTCCAGAATGTTGTGCACGGCTTCCTGTTTTTGCAGCAACTGCTTTTCTTCGACAGTTCTGGCAAATGCCGGTAGCGGCATGGGGTAGTGACGGGCGTTGACCCGGTCCGCCATGCGCACCACTACATTGTAGGGCGTTGCTGCACCGTCAGACATCATGTTGCCCAGCAGTGACACGATGCGGTGTTGCGGACAATCCATCGGTTGGAGTTCGTCGACGCATGCCCGGAGCGCACGGCCCGTACCGAGCGCAATGATTTTTGGGGTTTTTGATTTGAGATGCTTTTCAAGCTCCGCTGCCGCGACTTGAGCGACACCGTTGATCGACAAGGGGGCGTCAGGATCGGTGGGTACGATCTCGCAAAAGTGCAATCCGTGTTCTTCCTTGAGCCGTTGTGCCAGCTCCATGCATTTCGCAATGGGATGATCAAGTCGCACCTTGACCAGCTTTGCACTGACGGCCAGAGAAACCAGGCGCTGAGCCGATTGCCTCGATACGCCGAGCTTGCGCGCAATCTCGTCCTGCGTGTTGCCTGCTACATAATAAAGCCATCCAGCGCGGGCGGCATCATCAAGCCGGGCATTTTCACTATCGGAACGGTTATTCATTGCTTTGCATCACAAATTCATTTCTTCAAATCGGGCGCAATTGAAAAGAAATTCTCCCATTTGTCAAAATGCTCCACATCTGGCCATTCGGTTTTGCTCTCCTGCATCCTGCCTAGCAGGTGGCTGCCACCCATGAAACGCAAGACCGTCATTTCGGCGGCCAGGGCAGCCTGAACGCCTGGCAAGCTGTCTTCTATGACAAGACAGTTTTCAGGCTTTACACCCATTTTTGCGGCGGCGTGTTGAAACAGGTCCGGCGCCGGTTTTCCGTTGGCCACTTCCGATGCAGTAAAAACCTTGTCGCCAAAATAAGCCTGCAGCCCTGCGATCGTCAGCGAGCGCGCCGCGCGACGCGGGCTGCTGCTGGTTGCGACGCAACAGCTGATTTTAAGATCTTCGATAACGGACTTGACGCCATGCATTGCAGACAGTTCGGTTTCAAACGCCTTGAGCAGCTTGATCCTGTAATTGCTCTCGAACGCATCATCCAGATCGATCTGGTGCGCGTAACGCACTTCTGCGGCGACCTTGACCCATGAGCGTCCCAGGAAATTTCGATGCACATATTCGTTGCTATAGTGCACACCGATATTGGCCAGTTCCTCGATCAGAATCCGTGCGCTGATGAGCTCGCTGTCAATCAGCACGCCATCACAATCAAAGATAACGCATTTGATGGTATTTTGGATGGTCATAAAGAATGATGATGCAGTTCGCGTTGGAGTTGATGCTTTTTGCCGGTTAGACTCTGTCAGCCTTTGATGCAATCGCGGTGCCCGAATTTATTCAATATTTTCAATGCCCAAATTCGTGCCAGCGTTTCAGATGAAGACTGAAACGCTCTAGCATCTAATGACAACTATTGCACCGACTTTTGCGTGCTCTCGCGTGCAAGAATGGTGGGCGCCGCAATTTTTACGGGATTGCCTTGTTGCACTGAAAGGCGGTTGGAGACCTGTTGCGCGACAGCGAGACCGATGGCTTGCGCGCTCACATCGACAGTCGTGATGGTCGGATTCGACACTTCTGAAATGTCGTATGCTCCAAAGCCGGCGATCGCAATATCATCAGGCACACGAATGCCATTGCGGATGCAGTAGCTTATTGCACCGAAAGCCGAAAGATCAGAGACACACATCACAGCCTGGGTGTCTGGCCAGGTATCAAGCATCTTGACCAGTGAATCCATGCCTTCGCGAATGGTCACTGGCGGTGAGCCCGCCGAGACAAGGCGATGACTTTCCAGCCCCAACGCCTCAAGTCGCGCAACGAAACCACGGCGACGGTCCAATCCCCTTGTGTCGCGGGATGCATCACCGCCAATGAAACCGATCCTTTCGTAACCCTGCTCGACAAAATGGTCGACCATCAGGGCAGCAGCATCGGCATTTGAGAAGCCTATGGATTCGTCGATTGGTGATTTGGGTTGATCCCACATCTCGATGACAGGCACGCCAGAATTCTCCAGCAGTTTGCGGCATCGATCAGTGTGTGAACCGCCCGTAACCACGATGGCTTCGGGTCGCCGCTGAAGAAACTGCTCAATCAGGCGTTCCTCTTCCTGCTTGGAATAATTGGTGTAACCCAGGAGGATTTGCAGTCCCGTGTTGTTCAATCCTTCGGACAGGCCGGTGAGTGTTTCGGCGAAATTGGCGTTGTTGATCGAAGGGATGGTGACAGCCACAAATCCTGTTTTATGCGAAGCGAAACTGGCGGCATTGGAGTTCAGGACATAGCCAAGCTGTTCGGCAGCGTCTTGAATTTTCTGACGCGTCTTTTCGCCCACGGAAGTGTTGGGTTTGAGCGCGCGCGAGACCGTCATTGTCGATACGCCGGCCAGGCGCGCAACATCCATCATGGTCGGTTGTTTTTTTGGCTGGTCCATCATCTCTATGTAAATGATACCGATAACATTTTGCAAGCAGCGCGTTGATAAATGTAGTTGGAGCTGTGTGGTTTGACCGCTATCAATGGTAACCGGCAGCGATGTCCAATTATCTGCTGATCATGCTGACCATCATTAGGGCTGTCATTTTCGTGTACAACAAAGCGGTGGAGACTCGCGCCGCTGCTGAGGAGAATTGAACATGGCTAACGCTGGAACAAGCAAACAAAGTCCGGCATTCTACGTTCTCATCGTTTGCATGATCATAATGGCGATCGACCCGATCACATTGATGCTTGCGACGTCGTTTAAAACTACTGACTTCAATGTCTTGGCAGTGTTCTTTTCGCCAACCATCAAGAACTATGGAACAGTTCTGTGTGATGTGCTCTGGTATGAGCCGGCAAGTGTTGATTTCTGCGATCCGACCTTCAGCCGAACGCAGGGCAATTCGACTTTTATTGGCCTCATCTCCACTGCAATTGCTTTGATCGTGAGCTGCATGGCCGCCTATGCACTGATCCGTTTCCGCTTTATGGGTCGCGGCACCGTATCGATGTC
>JAHEJF010000383.1 GCA_024639025.1 Ahrensia sp.
TTGACACACCACATTGATTCACGTAGGCTGTCAATACTGTATTAGTTGTTTGAATGCTCGCCACACACTGATTGATGTTTTACACAAAAAAAATACATTCATTTTTTAGACTGGCCTGACTTTTCAGAGCTATTAAAGAGGATAGATAGCAGCCGGTCGAAAACCGACCTCGCATAAAGTGTGCTAAATCCCTTCGCCAATAAGGAGGGCACAATGCAAAATCCCGCCAAATCGACCCTCATGCTATCAACCCAAAATTTTATATGGATCGGTATCGGACTCGGCTTGCTCTACTGGTTTCTCGAATCCTGGATCCATGTCATTATATTTCAAGAAGGCAATATCGTTTCCCAGATACTGAATCCGGATCTGCATGAAACCTGGAAACGCGTTCTGGTAATCACCCTCCTGATCTGTTTCAGCATATATGCCCAATACAGCATCAGTATGCGCCGGCGCGCAGAGGCCGCGGTCAAGGAGCGCGAGCGGGAGCTTACCCAGATCCTGGAAAACAACCCCGCCGGAATCATGCTCGTAGACTCGGGCGATCGAACCATCAGCTGGGCCAACACCAACGCCCTCAAGATGGTCGGTTCCACCAAACACGCCGTTGAAGGCAATATCTGCCACAAACACCTCTGCCCGGCCGATGAAAGCAACTGTCCGGTTTTGGACAGCGGTCAGTCCATTGACATGTCGGAGCGCATCCTGCTGACCGCTGCAGGTGAAAACCTGCCGATTCTCAAAAGCGTGACGCGCGTTAAATATGAAGGCAAAGACCATCTGCTGGAGACGTTTTTTGACTTAAGCGACCGCAAGAAAATGGAACTGGCTCTCGAGCTGGCGCATGCCGAGCTGGATCAGATCTTCCAGACCGCCTCCGTGGGCATGCGGTTGGTCGACTGTGATTTTAAGGTTCTTAAAATCAACAGAACCTTTGCAACCATGACCGGTGTAAATGAAGCGGATGCTGTCGGCAAAAAATGCCACGAGGTGTTTGCAGGCTCAATGTGCGCAACCCCCGAGTGTCCCCTGACGCTCATTCTTGAAGGAAAAGAGGCAGTCGATTGCTATGTGGACAAACAGCGGCCAGACGGAATCAGCATCCCGTGCATCCTGACCGCCACTCCTTTCACAGGGCCGAACGGTACTGTTGTCGGCATTGTCGAATCGTTTCAGGATATCACCGATCTCAAACAGGCCCAGGAAGCCATCCGCTCGGAACGGGACAAGCTGCACCGGATCCTGTCACACCTGATGGAAGGCGTCTGCATTGTCAACCCCGACTACACCATCGAATATCAGAATGCGATCCTCAAAAAATACCTCGGCGAATGTGTAGGCAAAGCGTGTTACAAATCCTTTCGTCAAGCCGATAGCCCGTGTGAGCCCTGTTTGATGCGCACAGCTATCAAAAACGGAGAAGTCCAACAGCACGAATTTGAAACAGTGGACGGCCGCTCTTTTGAGCAGGCCTATACGCCGGTCACCGATGTCGACGAAAAGCAGAAAGTGGTCGTGTTGCTCAGAGATGTCACCGAAAAGAAAGCATCGATGGCCGCCATGATGCGCGCCGAGCAGCTGGCAGCCCTGGGCGAAATGGCGGCCGGGGTGGCCCATGAAATCAACAACCCCATCAACGGCATCATCAATTACGCCCAGATTCTGGTAAACAAAAGCAGAGCGAACAGCTTTGCCCATGATCTTGGCGAACGCATGATCAGGGAAGGAGACCGCATCGCCCGGATTGTCGAGGGGCTGCTGTCCTTTGCCCGGCGGAAAAAAGAAGAAAAAACACTGGTTGCGATGGAAGATATCCTCTCCGATTCCCTGGCGTTGACCGACGCCCAGATGCGCAAAGACAACATTATTATAAATAAGAACATGGCCGAAGGTCTCCCCCGTATCCTGGCCCAGGCCCATGAAATCGAGCAGGTCTTTGTTAACATCATCAGCAACGCCCGCTATGCCCTGAACCAGAAATACCCGCACCCGGATGAAGACAAGGTCCTGGAAATCATCACCGAAACACACATCGTCAAGCGCCGCCCGTATGTGCGTATTTCGTTTTACGACCATGGCAGCGGCATTGCGGCCGGCATCATCGAAAAGGTTCGCAACCCATTTTTTTCCACCAAAACCGAAGGTAAACGCACAGGGCTGGGTTTGAGCATCAGCCACGGTATTGTAAACGACCACGGGGGACAACTGAAAATCGACAGTATTGAAGGCAAATACACCCGCGTCAGAGTGGAGCTGCCGGTAGGAAAGGCAAGTGACAGCTGAGGACTGAGCCATGGATGAAAAAATTCTAATCGTCGACGACGAGGAGAGTATCCGTTACACATTCAACGTATTCCTTTCCGAAGAGGGATACGCGGTCACCGGTGCCGCCAGTTACGATGAAGCCGTATCCCTGATGCAAGAAAACGACTACGATTTGATGTACCTGGACATCGTCCTGGAAGGCAGAAGCGGCATCGACCTGCTGAAGACGGTGCGGGAAACCCGGCCAAGCGTGCCGGTTGTCATGATTACGGGTGTGCCCAGCATCGAAACCGCAGCCGATTCCCTGCGCCAGGGCGCTTTGGACTATATCATCAAGCCCATCCGCCAGCATTCCCTGGTGCGTTCCGCCGATGTGGCCCTCAAGCACAAAGCGCTGACCGATGAAAAGGAAAAATGCCGCCTGAACTTTGAGGCCATCTTCCGCAGCGTCAAGGATGGAATCGTCACGGTGGACCACGGCATGTCGGTGGTGGAGATCAACGAGGCTGCCACCCGCATCTGCAATATCGCGCGCAATGCGGCCATCGGCAAACGGGTCAAGATTCTGGCAGACCGTTGCCAGGGCAAGTGCATCGAAGCGCTCGATGAAATATTTGAAAGCCACGAGACACTCGAGATCCGCTACGTCGAGTGCCACACAGAGCCTGAGCGGCGCCAGGTGGTCAGCCTGACCGCCTCCCCCCTGCTCGACCCGGCCGATGCCTTCACCGGCGCCGTGCTGGTCATCCGCGACGAGACACGCCTCGTCGAGCTGGAGCGCAGTCTAGAGGAAACCCGCGATGCCGGTCCCATTGTGGGGCAAAGCGAAGGGATCCGCAGCGTCCGCTCCCTGATCAAA
>JAHEJF010000019.1 GCA_024639025.1 Ahrensia sp.
GCTGGTTGGTTCGCGGCATGCGCGAGGCATTCTGTCTGCCCACCTTCATTCTGTTGTGCGCATTCATTGGTTTTGCCGGTTTTGCCAAGGAGAGCGGCATTTCGCTGGCCCAATGCCTGACCATGACCATTTTTGTCTGGGCGTTGCCCGCATGCGTGGTCCTGGTCACCGCCATGACCAGCGGAGCGACAATGCTGGCGGCGTTTATTGCGGTGACGCTTTCTTCTGCACGCTTGATGCCCATGGTGATCGCGATTGTGCCCGAGATGCGCAACAACAGATCCAATGTCTGGAAAATGCTGTTCTTGTCGCACTTTGTCGCGGTGACCGCCTGGGTGATTTCGATGAATCGATTTCGCACACTGCCGAAGGAGGGGCGGTCTGCCTTCTTTTTGGGTCTTGTTCTGATCATCAATTTGCTGGCACAACTGACCGTCACCGGCGTCTACGTCTTTGCAGACAGCATGTCGCCGACCATTCTGGGCGCGTTGTTCTTTCTCACACCGATCTACTTCATGCTCTCGCTGTGGGGCTCCGCACGAGAGGTCACCGCCCGTGTCGCTCTGATTGCCGGTATGTTGATCGGGCCGTTGTTCTATCTTTGGTTGCCGGGTTTTGATTTGCTGGCCACCGGCCTGGTCGGTGGTTCCTTGTCCTATCTCATTGGCCGAAAGCTGCGCAAAGGGACCACATCATGATGATCGACAGCTTCGATGTCTGGTGGTGGCCGTTCGCCTACATTCTCATCGCGGGCTGGATTGCAACCGACATGTGGCGATGGCTGGGGGTCTTGCTGGGCAATCGCATAGACGAGACTGCTGAGTTGCTGGTCTTCGTCCGTGCCGTGGCAACTGCGCTTGTGGCAGCTGTTATTGCCCAGTTGATACTATTCCCGTCCGGCGCTCTGTCAGAAACGCCAATTGCGCTGCGTGTTGCAGCCGCATTAATCGGATTTGCCTCCTACACTGTTTCCGGTAACAGAATTTATGTCGGTATTGCTCTGGCAATGAGTGTGCTTGTACTTGGATTTTGAGCCAGAAATCTGTGCCCGAATCGGTCTCGAAGCGCCAATTTGCCCAAAAACGCCAGCTTCAGGTTTGCTTGCTGGGCAAAATAAGGCGAAACTGCTGGGTGATTCCTACCGGGGACACGGTTGAAATAGTAGATTACCGCCTCCATTTAGGTGTCAGGGCGCAATGCGGCCTGAACTAGATTGCTGCAGGGCTGTTATGCATGCGGCACGAACGAACGCCGAAAGGCACGAAAGGAACTAATATGAGCGATTCCAAAGTGGAAACGACTGTGGGTGGAAAAGACGGGCTTCATGCCGTTTTACCGCTGCGCGATATTGTCGTTTTTCCGCATATGATCGTCCCGCTGTTTGTTGGCAGGGAAAAATCCATACGCGCATTGGAAGATGTGATGGAGAATGACCGCCAAATCCTTCTGGTGACCCAGAAAGACGCGGGTGACGACGATCCGGAACCCGAAGCAATTTACAATCACGGCACACTGGCCAATGTGCTGCAACTGCTCAAACTGCCCGACAACACGGTAAAAGTGCTGGTCGAGGGTGTGAGCCGGGTCGAGATAACAGAATTTGTAAGCAGCAATGCGTTTTTAGAAGCCCAGGCTGAGATGGTTTCAGAACCCAGCGAGGATCTCGTTGAGGTTGAAGCACTGTCGCGCTCGGTGGTTGCCGAGTTTGAAGACTATGTGAAGCTGAACAAGAAGATTTCGCCCGATACCGTTGCTGCTGTTGGCCAAATTGAGGAGTTCTCGAAACTCGCCGACACCGTCGCTTCCCATCTGGCCGTCAAGATTTCCGAAAAGCAGGAACTGCTTGAGACCACATCGGTTAAAGCACGTCTGGAAAAGGCGCTTGGCCACATGGAAGCCGAGATTTCGGTTCTACAGGTTGAGAAGCGTATTCGCAGCCGGGTCAAACGCCAGATGGAGAAGACCCAGCGCGAATACTATCTTAACGAGCAAATGAAGGCGATCCAGAAAGAACTGGGCGATGGCGAAGATGGTGGCGGTGAATTGGCCGAGCTGGAAGAAAAGCTGGCCAAGACCAAGTTCACCAAGGAAGCGCGGGAAAAAGTCGAAGCAGAGCTCAAAAAGCTCAAACAGATGAGCCCGATGTCTGCCGAGGCGACCGTTGTTCGCAACTACATGGACTGGATGGTATCCATTCCATGGAACAAGAAAACCAAGGTTAAGTACGATCTGGATCTTGCGCAGGAAGTGCTGGATGCGGATCACTACGGCCTGGAAAAAGTGAAAGAGCGGATAATCGAGTATCTCGCTGTTCAAAAACGTCAGAACAAGCTCAAGGGTCCCATCCTTTGTCTTGTTGGACCGCCAGGCGTCGGGAAAACGTCGCTCGGCAAGTCGATTGCCAAGGCTACGGGACGCGAATTCGTCCGCATGGCGCTTGGTGGCGTTCGCGACGAAGCAGAGATCAGGGGACACCGCCGAACCTATATCGGTTCGATGCCCGGCAAGATTATCCAGTCGATGAAGAAGGCCAAGAAGTCGAACCCGCTCTTCTTGCTCGATGAGATCGACAAGATGGGGCAGGATTACCGGGGCGATCCATCGTCTGCACTCTTGGAGGTGCTTGATCCTGAACAGAACCATTCATTCATGGATCACTATCTGGAAGTGGAATATGATCTGTCATCGACCATGTTCATTACCACGGCCAACACGTTGAATATCCCGGGCCCGCTGATGGACCGCATGGAGATCATTCGCATTGCTGGCTATACCGAAGATGAAAAGGTGGAGATCGCCAATCGGCATCTGTTGCCAAAGGCAATCCGTGACAACGCGCTTCAAGAAGACGAATTCTCTGTCTCAGAGGATGCCATTCGCAAAGCGGTTCAGCTTTATACCCGCGAAGCAGGTGTGCGCTCGCTTGAACGCGAACTGATGAAGCTTGCCCGTAAGGCTGTGACCGAAATTCTGCGTTCCGGAGCCAAGACGGTCGAGGTTACGCCTGACAATCTGGATGATTATTTGGGTGTGCCGAAATTCCGTCATGGCGAAATCGACGGCGAAGACCAAATCGGTGTCGTAACAGGCCTGGCCTGGACCGAAGTTGGTGGCGAGCTTTTGACCATCGAAGGCGTCGCGATGCCTGGCAAGGGCAAGATGACCGTAACGGGCAATCTGAAAGATGTCATGAAGGAGTCGATTTCGGCTGCTGCATCCTATGTACGCTCGCGGGCCGTTGATTTTGGCATCAAGCCGACATTGTTCGACACACGCGATATCCACGTTCACGTTCCTGAAGGTGCGACACCCAAAGACGGACCGTCAGCAGGTATTGCAATGGCAACATCGATTGTTTCGATCTTGACCGAAATTCCAATCCGCAAGGACATCGCCATGACGGGCGAGATCACTTTGCGGGGCAGGGTGTTGCCCATTGGCGGTTTGAAGGAAAAGCTGCTGGCAGCTGTGCGTGGCGGCATAACCAAAGTGCTCATTCCCGAAGACAATGCCAAGGATCTGGCAGACATTCCCGAGAATGTGAAAAGCGCCTTGGAGATTGTGCCGGTTGCGCATCTCGATCAAGTGCTCGAACACGCATTGGTTGAGGAACCCAAACCCATTGTTTGGACTGAAGCAGACGAAGCAATTGCCGCGAATTTGCGGTTTGGAAAAGGATCGGATGGCTCGAATCTCGCGCACTGATTCTCTCGCGTTGATGGCTAAAAACGTGCCGTAATCGGAAAAAACGTCGCATTCTGCGGCGTTTTTTTTGGTCCAAAGGCATTTAGATGCCTAAAAACCCCGAAAAATAAGGGTTTTGGCCTAAAAAATTTTTCTATAACCGCAATTCGGAGTAATATGAGCCATTGCAAATACGCAAGATCGATTCGCTGGAAATCGGCGATTTTAAACAACCGGAGAGGAAGTCATGAATAAGAACGAGCTAGCAGGAGCAGTTGCTGAAAAAACCGGCATGGGCAAAGGCGAAGCAGGTTCAGCTGTTGAGGCTGTATTCCAAACCATCACTGAAACTTTGCAAAACGGCGGCGATGTTCGCGTGCTCGGTTTTGGTAACTTTGTTGTTCAGCAGCGTGCTGCCACAACAGGCCGTAATCCAATGACTGGGCAGCCGGTCGATATTCCCGCAAAACGCGTACCCAAGTTCTCTGCGGGCAAGGGTTTGAAAGAGGCCGTAAACAGCTAAGGTCTTCTGCCAATCAGTTAAAAAGCCCGCTGCTCAAGCGGGCTTTTTTGTTCCAAGGTTCCGGGGTGACCCAATGCAAAATACCATAAGCTTTCTGCTTGAAACCGAGAAGTTGAAAGCCGTCTTGCGACAAACCAAACCGCTGGGTGAGGATCGCTACGAGAATTCCGCAGAACATTCCTGGCAAACCACCCTGGTGGGTTTGTTGCTGCTATCAGAGGCACCGGATTACATTGACCAGCTCAAAGTGCTCAAGATGCTACTGATACATGACATTGTCGAAATCGATGCGGGCGATGTGTTTGTCTATAACGATGCTGAACGTGAAGCCATCGCGGAGGCAGAAGCAAACGCAGCGCGGCGACTATTTGGCCTGCTGGACGACGAAATTGGCAGCGAACTCCATGCGCTCTGGCAAGAATTTGAAGCAGCTCAAACTGTTGAGGCACGTTTTGCCAAGGCCGCAGATCGCGTCATGCCGGTGCTGCAAAATCTGGCATCAGGCGGCCAAAGTTGGAGCGAACACAAGATCACGCGTGATCAGGTCATGGCCAAAAACCAACCAATAGCCGGTGCAAGTCCTGAACTTTGGGCGACATTGAAGGCACAGATAGCCGCGGCCGAGTTCTTGGCCGACTGAACCACGGTGTCCGTCCCGCGCGGCACCGAACAGCTGAAGGAATCTTCCCGGGGACATCTGGCAGCAAATCGTTTTCACAAGCAGAATTAAATTGAACGCCCCCACGTTTGATAGTTAAATCTGCTTAGATTATCTACGCAACGAGGAACCCGTCGATGAAGAAAACACTGATCTTGCTCCTGGCGGGCATGGCAGTTGCCGCTTGTTCTGCCGAACAGGATAGCGAAGTCTACGAACCGCCCGTGCGTGGATTGAAGACGGTTCTCGTCAAGGACAATGAACGCAGTGTGGTCCGGCGTTTTCCCAGCGTATTGGAGCCATCGGAGCTCTCAACCGTCGCATTTGAGATGGGCGGCCGCGTGACCGAAATCGACCTGCGTGTTGGACAGATCGTGGCCAAGGACGAGGTGTTGGCAGAGCTCGATAGCGAAGCCGTGGAGATTCAAATTGCATCAGCAGAATCCGCTGTCGTGCAGGCGCGGGTTGCCGCTGAAAACAGTGCTGCCAATCTCGAACGCCAAGAGCAGTTGCTCAAGAGTGGCACAGTGACAAGGGCTGCGGTCGACAATGCACGCACTGAAGCCACGAGCGCGGCTCAAAGTCTTGTGCAAGCGGAACGAGCCCTGGACAGCGCTAAGGAAACAGCCGCGAACACATCGCTTGTTGCGCCTTTTGATGGCGTCATCAGTTCAGTGGAAGCGCAATCATTTGCAACCGTGTCGGCTGGCACACCCATCGCCACATTGTATCCGGTTGATGGTTATGAAGTCAGTTTCACAGTGAATTTTGATACCGCCAACCGCTTGGCCGTAGGCAAGAAGGCGGTTCTACGTTTGGCGGACGCACCTGAACGAATCCTCAATGGCGTTGTGACCGAGCTCGGAGCAAGTGCTGATGCCGTCTCGTCATTTCCTGTTGTTGTCACGGTTGAGGATGCACCCAAGGACATCAAGTCAGGCATGGCGGTTGAGGTCAGTCTCGAGTTTGAACTGCCGGCCGAAGCAGGATTCACTATACCCTTGACCGCTGCCGTGATTGAGGGCTCCAACCAGAACACCGAAAATCCTATGGATCCCAGGCAGATACAAATGTTCGTCTATGATCCTGAAACCATGACGGTCAACAAACGGGAAGTCACTGTCGCTGGCGTCAGCGAGAATTCCATTTTGGTGGTGTCGGGCCTCTCAGCAGGGGAGCGTGTCGCGTCTGCCGGGGTCAGTTTTCTGACCGACGGGCAGTCAGTCAAACTGTTGGAGGAGTAATCCAATGGAGTTTCTGACGCGTTTCGGTCTTGAGAAAAGCCGACTGACTCTCTTGCTCATGCTGGGCCTGCTGATCATGGGCGCGGTAACCTATTTCACTCTGCCAAAGCTTGAAAATCCTGCCCTGACAATCCGAACTGCCGTTGTTGCAGCCAATTTCTCCGGCATGTCGCCCGAGCGGGTTGAAGACCTTTTGGCCATTCCCATTGAGCGAAAAGCGCGGGAAATCGGTGAAATCGAAGATATCTCGACCCTCATCACAACCGGTTCTGTTGTCGTCAATCTGAACATCTACAATTCGGTGCCCAGCGCTGATTTGGCGAGCGTGTTCCAGGACATTCGCAACAAGATGGAAGAAGTTCGGTTTCCGGAAGGCACCGACGGTCCGCACATCAACACCAATTATGGTGACGTCTCCATCGCCACCATCGCAGTGACGGGTGAGGGCTTTGATTTGCGCGAGATTTGGGATGCTGCCGACGAACTGCGCAGCGATCTCTACCAGATGGACGGTATCACCAAGGTCACATTGTCGGGTGATCAACCCGAGCGGGTGTATCTGGAGATTGACAGCCGCAAGCTGGCTGCGGTCGGCGTGCAATTGCGTCAGGTTATCCAGGACCTTCAAGCGCAGAATGTCATTCTGCCTGCCGGTGAACTGGATGCGGGCGGAACCACACTGGCCCTTGAGGCCAATGGCGATTTCGAATCCGTCGAAGAGATTGGAGAAATCCTCACCCAGGTTTCGAGCACGGGTAAACTGGTCCGTCTGAAGGATCTTCTGACCGTTCGCCGTGCCTTCGTTGATCCGCCCAAATCGCCGATCTTCTTCAATGGACAGCCGGCATTAATGCTGGCAGTGGAAATGAATGAAACGCGCGACATCCAAAAAATTGGACGGCAGCTCCGGGAGCGCGTTTCAGCGTTTGAACAAACCCAACCCATAGGCGTTTCCTACACTTTCTCGACCTATCAGGAGACCAATGTCACCGCCTCCATCAATTCAGCATTGAGCAATGTCGCGCAGACATTTCTCGTGGTCTTGGTGGTGCTGATGATCTTCCTGGGGCTGCGTACCGCTTTTGTGGTAGCCATGATCGTTCCCTTTACAATGGCCTTTGCCCTGTTGGGCATGGCCTATATGGGCGTGGCCCTTGAGCAGATTTCGATCGCCGCAGTCATCATCTCATTGGGACTGCTGGTCGACAATGGGCTAGTGGTTGTTGAGGATATTCAAAATCGCTTGCGCGCCGGCACCCCGTCGCAGGAGGCGGCGCTGTCAGCCGGGCGGCAGTTTTTAGTTCCGCTGGCCGTCGCGTCACTGACAACGGTTTCTGCATTCATTCCAATGTTGATTTTGGAAGGGACAACCGGCGAGTTTGCCTTTTCGCTTGGCGCAGTGGTGGCCGTCATGTTGTTCGGCTCGTGGATCACGGCCATGTACATTCTGCCCTTTATTGCCTCGCGCTTGTTGAGTGCGGGCAAGGCTCCACGCGAAAACATGCTGGTGAAGGGGTATGGCTGGCTGGTACGCAAATTGCTGCGGTGGGGACTGCTAATTGTCCCGGTTTGTTACCTGATTGTGGCCTTGGGCGGTTCAATCATGGGACAGGTCAAATCGGAGATGTTCCCGCTGTCTGAACGCGCGGACTTCCTGGTCTATCTGGACATGCCGCGCGGCACTTCCATCAAAGCGACGCGCGATGAAGCCCTGGCACTGGAATCCTGGATATCCGACGAAAGCGTCAACCCTGAAGTTGTCAATACGACGCTTTTCATCGGCTCAGGTGGTCCACGGTTCTACCTTGCACTGGATCCGGCCGACTCGGATCCGGCCAGCGCGTTCTTTGTTGTCAACACGACAGATGCCGTGGGCGCGGTGGCCGCGGCGGAACGATTGCGCAACCACGTCCGACTCAACCATCCGGCCGCGCGTTTCAGGGTGACGCGGCTCTCAATGGGAGCAGGGGAGAGCGGCATTGTTCAGGTCAAGATTTCCGGCGAGGACGGCGACAGGATGCTGTCTGCATCCAAGACAATCGAGGCAGCATTCAACACTGTACCCGACCAGGTTTTCGTCAAGACTGATTGGGGCAACAAGGTCGTCAAAATGGTTGTCGATATCCAGCAGGACAAAGCGCGCGAATTGGGTGTCACATCAAGGGATATTTCCGATGTGATGGAGACATTCCTGAGCGGCTCCAATGAATCGACCTATCGGGAAGGCAGCGATTCCATTCCGATCGTCCTGCGTTCAGATGAGAGTTTCCGTGACAGTCTTGAGGATCTTGCCAATCTGTCCGTGCCGGCCAATGGACAACTGATTGCGCTTGATCAGGTGGCACGGTTTGCACCGCGCTTCGAGTTCTCGCAGATCAGGCGCCTGAACCAGAAACGCCAGTTAGTTGTCGAGGGCAAAAGCGGTGTGCTTTCTGCGGGCGAACTGCTGACCCATTTGCAACCGGCCATTGATGAGGTCACAGCAGAATTGGGCGATGATTATACCGTCGAAATTGGTGGTGAGTTGACCGACAGCGCCGAAGCCAACGCCAATCTGGCTGGCGGTCTGCCATACACATTGGTGGTCATGCTGATCGCATTGATGTTCCAGTTCAACTCCGCTCGTCGGGTTACGCTGACCTTCATGACCATTCCGCTGGTCATTGGCGGCGCAGGGCTGGGGTTGTTCCTGTTCGACCGACCCATGTCGTTCTTCGGAATTCTCGGCATGATTTCACTGGCCGGCATCATCATCAACAATGCGATCGTATTGATCGATCAGATTGATATTGAAAGAATGACACGACCGGTCGAGGATGCCATTGTGGCCGCAGCCAAGAAGCGGGTCACGCCGATTTTGCTGACCACGTTCACCACCGTGTTCGGATTGTTGCCGATGGCTATCGCTGGCGGCGCATTGTTTGAGCCGATGGCAACTCTGATGATCGGCGGTTTGGCGGTGGCAACACCTTTGTCGCTTTTCTTTGTGCCATCCGCCTACCGAATGTTCTTCAGAGCCTAGGCGCTGAGTCAAGAAAAGGGGAGATCATGTTCATTCAATTGTCCATTGGTTCGGCACTCATCGCCGCCACGGCATTGGTTGCAGCGTTTTCATGGCTGGGTCTCGAATTGATCTTGATTCGCACACATCATTGGGCCGCCCGCCCGCCTTTTGTCCTGAAACTGGCCTTTGCCCTGTCACTCGCGCTTGTCTGGTCGATTATGATGGTGATGGCGTCAGTGGGAATCTGGGCATTGGCGTTTTCGATGTTGCACATATTCGACAATTTCGAAGCATCGATCTATTTCTCGCTTGTCGCGTTCACCACGCTGGGGTTTGGCGACATCCTGTTGCCGCTCGAATGGCGTTTGCTGGGAGGATTGGCGGCGGCAAACGGTCTTTTAATTTTCGGTCTTTTGACCGCCATGCTTGTGGAAACGCTCAGACAGACACGGTTGCGCCAGCGCGGCGTCATCAACAAGTAAAACGCTCGCCAGCGCATCTGTATGTCCGGCTTTACATCACCGATGTCCAGGGATGCACGCTTGGTGCTGATTCCGGATGATTTCGAATGAAGTGATGCAGTACATGCAGCAACTCCTGTACATGTTTGCGATCACCTTTTGCCTGCGCGACTCTTATATCTTCAACAATCATACCAAAGATCTTGTCCGTTCCACCCTCAGCATCCACCAGGCTCTGTCCCAGTGACGTGGCAATGATATCTGGTACGTGCTGGCTTTCTGCGATGGCGAGGATTTCCTCCTCCGTCAGGTCGCACAGACCGATGCAATCTTCGAGTGAGATCATGGCAACTTCCTCCTGGCAGTTCTACCGCTATTTTTGGGAGCCAGTTTGCGCGGAAAACGATCATGTGTAATTGACCTCCATCAATCCTGATGAAGGTAGAAACGGCCAGAAGTGATGGGATGGTGGGCGATGAGAGACTCGAACTCCCGACATCTTCGGTGTAAACGAAGCGCTCTACCAACTGAGCTAATCGCCCCAACAGACGCGCTTCTAAGCGTCAATTTCGATTTCTGCAACCCTTTCTTTTGCATGTATCGTCGTTTTTCCTAACTTCTGCATTTTATGACGACCGCACCCCAGAACGCTGCTTGACACGGGTTTTAGAACCGCCTAAATCACCGCCACGCCAGCCTTGCTGGTTCAAGTGAAAATGCGCGGGTGTAGCTCAGTTGGTTAGAGTGCCGGCCTGTCACGCCGGAGGTCGCGGGTTCGAGCCCCGTCACTCGCGCCATTTTCCCTTTGTTTCCCAAAAATCACGCTGATTTGCTGCGCTGTTTCAATGCGTCGCATTGCGCAAGTCCAAGCTGTCGATCATTTTCGCAATTAGTAGGTCTTGAACCGCGATCAACATCATTTTAACCCTCTGAATTGGACGGGTTAAGCATTGTATTATGCCGCCATGCAGCATAAAACGGACAAGATCTTCAGTGCGCACCTCGCGCACCAATAATCAGGGAACGACACATGGACGCAATTATCGCTTCCTATCTGCCTATCATCATTTTTCTCGCGGTCTCAATCGGGATTGCAGCGGCCCTGCTGATAGCGCCATTTCTTGTGGCCTACAGAAATCCGGATCCGGAGAAACTTTCCGCCTATGAATGTGGCTTCAACGCCTTTGACGATGCGCGCATGAAGTTCGATGTTCGCTTCTATTTGGTGGCGATTTTGTTCATTATCTTCGACCTTGAGGTTGCGTTTCTGTTTCCGTGGGCAGTGTCGTTTGGCGAAGTCGGTATGTTCGGGTTCTGGTCAATGATGGTGTTCCTCGCCATTTTGACCATCGGCTTCATCTATGAGTGGAAGAAAGGTGCGCTGGAATGGGATTAGGCGATGACAATACGCTGGTTGCACCGCAGCCCAAAGGGATCATCGATCCTTCCACCGGCAAACCAATCGGCGCTGATGATCCTTATTTTGGTGAACTGAGCGATGAACTGGGCGACAAGGGCTTTTTGGTTACCTCGACCGATGAGTTGATCAACTGGGCTCGTACGGGCTCACTGATGTGGATGACATTTGGTCTTGCATGCTGTGCAGTGGAAATGATGCACACCTCCATGCCCCGCTATGATGCAGAGCGATTTGGCATCGCACCGCGGGCTTCACCGCGTCAGTCCGATGTGATGATCGTGGCAGGTACGCTAACCAACAAGATGGCGCCTGCATTGCGCAAGGTTTACGATCAAATGCCTGAACCACGCTACGTGATTTCCATGGGCTCCTGTGCCAATGGCGGTGGCTACTACCACTATTCTTATTCAGTCGTTCGCGGCTGCGATCGCATCGTGCCAGTGGACATTTATGTTCCCGGTTGCCCGCCAACAGCTGAAGCACTGCTATACGGCATCTTGATGCTGCAGAAGAAAATGCGCCGCACAGGAACCATTGAGCGATAAATTGATCGGCCTGCGCGCAGGTCAGGGGAAGACGAGATGGCAACATCACAACAAGAACGCGCCACCAACGCTGTCGAAGATCTGGGAAGCACCGTCGCAGACCGGCTTGCCGATGTCGATCATG
>JAHEJF010000384.1 GCA_024639025.1 Ahrensia sp.
ATAACCAGTCTCGCGCATTTGCTCTTCCAGTGCCTCCAGTTGCTCTTCGTCCACAAACACTTTCAAATCACCGGCGTGGGTGAAATCGACCTGCGTTGTGAACAAGGTTGCGGTTGCTATGCGCTTGTCACCCAGCCGGGCCATATAGGCCAGGGCCGCAGAAAGTAGTGTACCGCCAACACAATAGCCTATTGCATTGACCTTTTTCTCGCCTGTTGCTTTCTCCACCGTGTCCAGCGCAAACAGCAAACCTTGGTGAATATAGTCGGTCCAATCGAGATTTGCGTGGCGCTCATCGGGATTGGCCCAGGCAATCACAAATACGGTGTGGCCCTGATCAACGGCCCATTTGATGAAAGACTTCTCCTCGGTCAGGTCGAGAATGTAAAACTTGTTGATCCATGGCGGGCAAATCAACAGCGGTCGTTTGAGCACCTTGTCTGTTGTTGGTGTGTATTGAATGATTTCGACCAGATCATTCCGGGCAATGACTTTTCCCTTTGTTGTGGCCAGATTGACGCCCACTTCGAAACCTGAAGTGTCGACCTGGCGCAGTTTCAGGTCACCTTTGCCATCCTTTATGTCGTCGGCCAGCATTTTCATGCCACTGACAAGATTGGCACCATTGGATGCAATTGTTTCCTTGAAGACCTCAGGGTTTGAGACCATGAAATTGGAAGGAGACAGGGCCGAAGTCACCTGTTTGACGTAAAACTCGGCCTTGTGCTTGGTGTGCGGATCCAGATCGGTCTCGGCGACCAGATCTTCTGCCCATTTCGATGTAACCAGATAGGTTTGTTTCAAGAAACTGAAAAACGGCTGCTCGGACCAGTCTTCATCCCTGAAGCGTTTGTCACCAGCGCCGGGAAGCGCCTCCGGCACGTTCTGGTCGCCCATACGTTGGATTGAGTTTGTCCAGATGCTGAAAAAACCAGAAAAAAGCTTGGTTTGCGCTTCAAGCGCGCGCTGTGGGTCCGACAACCAGTATTCGCTGACTTTCGAGAAGGTCTTTGTTATTTCTGAAAACGGCTCTGCAACCTTGTCGGTCTTCTCGCCTGATTCTCGTGGCTTAATCCATTCAGAGGCGGCATGTCCGGCCGCTTCTATCATGCGCGCCAGGTTTCGACTGAATTCTTCCGGGTCTTTTACAATATAGGGATCAAGCGGCTTTGGAGCTTGCACATCCTTCCGCTCGTCAAGCTTGCGGCCCTTGCCCTCCCGTGTATTGGACATTTTTTTCTTTCTTTCATTGTCGCCGTTTTATTTGGTGACCTTTTTGTCGCCAATCATTAAACCTACCATGACACAGATCAAGTTTCACCGTATAGGCTGGATTACAGTAAATTGCGATTATCGTTTACACAGAGAACACAGCATCTAAGTCCATGAACAGGAAACCCAAATTCGGCGGCGAAACGCTGAGGCTCGGCACGCTGGGCCTTTTGCTGACAGCACTTGCCTCATGCACCAGCGTGAGCCAGATTTGGGAAGAAGAACCAGAGTTTGGTTTGCCTGCATCCCAGACAATCCAAAGTACCGACGTTCAGAGCAATCCTGTGGCCGAACCGGCTTCGACGCCTGCCGATTTCTATGGTAATCTGCCGACTGGACCGCGCAACACTGGCACCTATCCTGAAATTGGCGTTGACCCGGTGAGTAGGATAGAATCCGTTTCGCAAGCCGAGATTGATGCGGTGACTGTGCAAATGCAGTTGCTTGCAGCCGATCATGAAGCGGGACGCATATCGACGGCCGTTTACCAACAGCGTCTTGCGTATCTTCAAGCACTGGCGCGTCGGCATTCGTCTGATATGCTTGAGCAAATCGGTGAACCAGCCAGCTAGAAGAACTGTTTCGAAACCTAAAACCCAAGCGATTCAAACAAGGAATCGAAAGAAGCGAACGATGCAAGACTTTCACAAGACCAAGAGATTGCCTCCCTATGTGTTCGAGCAAGTGAACCGGCTCAAAGCCACCGCGCGTAGCGAGGGCCGCGATATTATCGATTTGGGCATGGGTAACCCGGACTTGCCAACGCCATCGTCCATTGTCGAGAAGCTGGTGGAAACGGTGAAAGACCCGCGCACACATCGCTATTCTTCATCGAAAGGCATTCCCGGTCTGCGCAAAGCGCAGGCACGCTATTATGACCGTCGCTTCGGGGTTAAACTGAACCCCGATACCCAAGTTGTTGCAACATTGGGTTCCAAAGAGGGGTTTGCCAATATGGCACAAGCCATCACTGCGCCGGGCGATGTGGTTTTGTGTCCCGATCCGAGTTACCCCATCCATGCATTTGGTTTTATCATGTCTGGCGGTGTGATCCGTTCCATGCAAGTCGAACCGGATGATGGATTCATGCAGGCGTTGGACAGGGCCGTGCGGCACTCCATTCCCAAGCCGCTGGCAGTCATTTTGAGCTATCCGTCCAATCCAACGGCAAAGCTGGCCAGCCTTGATTTCTACAAGGAAGTGATCGCCTTTGCCAAGAAACACGATCTGATCGTGCTGTCCGACCTGGCCTATTCGGAAGTCTATTTCGGCGATACCCCACCGCCATCCGTGCTGGAAGTCCCAGGTGCCATGGATGTGGCCGTCGAATTCACATCAATGTCCAAGACCTATTCGATGCCAGGTTGGCGCATGGGATTTGCTGTCGGCAATGAACGCTTGATCAGCGCGCTGACACGCGTGAAGTCCTATCTTGATTATGGTGCGTTCACACCCATTCAGGTGGCTGCCACAGCGGCGCTCAATGGCGATGGCAGCGACATTGAAGAGGTGCGCGCGACCTATAAGAGCCGCCGCGACGTGCTTGTCGACAGTTTTGGCAAAGCCGGATTTGTTGTGCCGCCACCGCCTGCCACCATGTTTGCGTGGGTGCCGATACCCGAGAAGTTCAAGCATTTGGGCTCGCTGGAATTTTCAAAACTCCTGATCGAAAAGGCCGATGTCGCCGTTGCACCCGGACTTGGTTTTGGTGAACATGGCGATGATCATGTGCGGATTGCATTGGTTGAGAACGAGCATCGCATCAGGCAGGCAGCCCGAAACATCAAACGTTTTTTGAACAGCGCGGACGATACTTTGCATAATGTGGTTTCCCTAGACGCACGACGCTGA
>JAHEJF010000385.1 GCA_024639025.1 Ahrensia sp.
CCAAATGAAAGTACTTGACCACTCTCAGGTGAGTGCATGGCAGCGCGACGGATTTTTGTCGCCTTTTCCACTGATGAACGCCGATGAGGTTGTTGCCTGCAATGAAGGCGTTGCCCGGTTTGAAAAGTGGCTTGGCGGCCCGATCAATGGCGACGGCGCACACAAATGGCGCAGCATGGCCTATCTGGTCTTGCCGTGGGTCGCGCAGCTTGCACAAGATCCGAGGATACTCAATCACGTTGAAGACCTGCTTGGGCCGGATCTGTTCATTTTCACGAGCACGTTTTTCATCAAGGAGGCGCGTTCTCCGACGATCGCAGCCTGGCACCAGGATTCCACATACTACGGCTTGGAACCCAAGGAAGAAGCATGCGTGTGGATTGCGCTCACAGAAGCCAACGAAGCCGCAGGATGCATGGAAATGCTGTCATTTAATGGCCGTCCGAAGCAATTGAGGCACGCCTCGCGCGTCGTTGAAAACAGCGTCAATCGCGGCAGCCAGATCATCGTCGAACCTCTGGACGTTGCCAATCCTGTTGCGGTGCCCTTGGCAGCAGGGGCTTTCTCGATACATCATGGCCTGTGTCCACATCGCTCCGGTCCGAATACAACGGATCATCGACGCATCGGCCTCGGGTTGAACTTCATACCGACCCACGTTCGCCCGTCCGGCACCATCCGGCATGCCGCGATGTTAGTGCGTGGTGAGGATCGTTTCGGTCACTTCGAGTTGGTCGAACCGCCGACAGCAGAATTGGACGACGCGGCAGTTGCAACGCATGATCGTGCGATGGCTCTCTACCGTGACGCCTATCTCGAAGAAGAAGCCAGGCACGCTCAACGCTCGGTTTGACTGGAGGCGCCAGCCAGCGCAGCCGCAATCGACTATTCCGGACGGACCCAACATGTCGACAAAACTCTTGCCCACCGCCGTGGTCGGTAGCTACCCGCAACCCGATTGGCTGGTTGATCGACAAATGCTTTCCAAGGTCGTGCCACGCGTCCGCATGCCGGAAATCTGGCGTGTGGAGGATCCGTGGCTGGAGCAGGCGCAAGACGACGCCACAGTGCTCGCAATCCGCGATATGGAACAGGCAGGTATTGATATCATCACCGATGGCGAGATCCGCCGCGAGAGTTACTCCAACCGTTTCGCGACAGCGCTTGACGGGTTGGACCCGGACAACCCTGGTTTCGTTAAATCTCGCTCTGACAATCAAGCTGCCGTGCCACGGGTTGTCGGCAAGCTCAGCCGGCCACAACCAATCGAATTGCGTGATCTAGAATTTCTGCGCGCCAACACGAAGTGCACGGCAAAGATCACGCTGCCAGGGCCGTTTACGATGAGCAAGCAGGCCGTCGATGAATACTACAATGATCCCGAGGCGCTCGCGATGGCCATGGCAGCAATCGTGAACGAAGAGGCTCACGACCTGGTCCGCGCTGGCGCTGATGTCATTCAGCTCGATGAGCCCTGGGTGCGTAGTGATCCACACAACGCTCGGATTTTCGCGGTCAAGGCCATCAACCGCGCACTTGAGGGCATCACAGTTCCCACGGTCATACACTTGTGTTTCGGATACGCCGCTGTGGTGCCGGGTGAATCTAAGCCGAGCACCTATACTTTTCTCGCCGAGCTGTCTGACACCGTTGCGGACACCATTTCAATTGAGTGCGCGCAACCAAACATTGACCTTGGTATCCTTCAGGATCTCGCGCCAAAGAAGATCATGCTCGGCGTTCTTGATCTATCAGACCCAAATGTCGAAGCGCCAGAGACGGTCGCAGCACGTATTAGAAACGGTTTGCAGCACCTGCCCGCTGAACGTCTTGTGCCCGCGCCTGATTGCGGCATGAAGTATCTGCCCCGCGATGTCGCCTTCGGTAAACTCAAGGCGATGAGCGATGGGGCTGCAATCGTGCGCCAACAATTGCCATAGCTTCAAAGCAGCGGTCGCCAGCAAAGGTCATGCAAATTGGTTCACTTCGGCCGGTCACCGCGCACCAGCATGCGATACAGTCGACGCTGCTGGGAGTGATCAAAGTCATGGCCGGCTTTGTGCAAGGAGGCGCGGTCGTCAATGATCAGCAGGTCGCCTTTTTGATATTCGTGGGCATAACAGAATTGCGGCTGCGTGATCCTGTCGGCCAGGTCCTGAAGGAAATCCTGTGTTTCCTCCGGGGTCATTCCAGTGACTTTTTCGGTCTTGCTCTTGTGGAACCATAGGGCCTTGGTGCCGGTTTCAGGATGCGTGCGAACCAAAGGATGCACGGTCGGCGGCTTCTTAGATTCCAATTGCGCCTTCAGAATATCCGGGTTGGCGATATGGAAACGCGTGCTGCTAATCAACGTGTTTTCGGTCTGCATACCGGTGATCCTCTGGCGCAGTTCGCTGGGCAGTGCCTCGTAGGCAGCACGCGAATTGCACACGGATGTTGCGCCGCCCTTGTCCGGCACCGCCACGGCGTACAACATGGTGAACTTGGGCGGCAGTTCCTGGTTGGTGTGGTCTGTATGCCAGGTAGCGTTCTTACCGGGTTTCGCCGGCTGGCCATTGCTATCCTTGTGAAAGTTATCAAGCACGCTGATCAGCGGGTAATCGTCCACAAGGTAGAGCCGATTTTGGTCTTCCATCAACTCGCCGAACAATTCGCCCGCAGCCTGCAACTGCGCAGGCGTAAGATGTGCTTGTCCGCGGATCACCAACACCACGTTTTCGACCGCGGCGTCGTAGAGCCTTTTTTTGGTCTCGGTGTCGACGGGTTGGGCAAGATCAATACCGGTAACAATGGCACCAATCTGCTCTTTAACTTTAGTGATCTTCATTGATTGGGCGGGGACCTGATGCACTTGAGCGCTCATTGCGTGGCTCCAATAGAATGGTGATCAACGGATTTCGCTGCGCCAAAGATCGCCGGATATTTCAGCGCCAGCAAGCACAAACGCAGCTTATCAGAATAGCGGTCGCTGTGGCGTCATCCGTTTGCAAGCGTCGCGTCACGGCGCGTTTAGGGATCATTTTCGGGCACTGCCTTACCTGCAGTCTGCAGGCCTGGCGACCATCGGGGTGACAGATCCCGGAGAGGATGTGGCATGGTCGCAATCGTACACTGAT
>JAHEJF010000386.1 GCA_024639025.1 Ahrensia sp.
GCATCGGGCCTTACCTAAAGGCGCAAGCGGACAAAGCGGGCCTGATCTATACGCTGGGCGCCGGAGACGAGCCATCCTCCTGTATGGAAATCATCGAATTTGTCACCTCTATGGGGCATTCGGTGGTTTCTGCAGGCAAGGGCAAGAACAATCCGCTCGATTTTCAGGCTATCCCGGATGACTATCGCGAAGAAGCAGACAGGCGCAACATGAACGTGCGCATGCTGGTTGAATTTGTCGATGGATCAAAAACCATGGTCGAAATGGCGGCCATTGCCAACGCGACCGGACTTGTGCCCGACATTCCGGGCATGCACGGCCCGAAAGCAGGTGTGGCGGAACTTGCGAAAGTACTTGTTCCCAAGGAGGACGGCGGCGTTCTCTCGAAAGCCGGATGCGTGGATTATTCGATTGGAAAAGGCGTTTCGCCGGGCGTGTTTGTGATTATCAAGGCATCCCACCCACGTATTCACGAGCGCATGGCTGATCTCAAAATGGGCGAGGGGCCTTATTTCACCTTCCATCGACCCTACCACCTGACTTCGCTGGAGGTACCACTCACAGCAGCGCGTCTTATGTTGCGTGGAAAACCTGACATGGTACCGCTTCCCAAACCTGTCGCTGAAGTATGTGCGGTGGCCAAACGTGATATCAAGGCCGGTGAAAAACTCGATGCTGTGGGTGAGTACTGCTATCGATCCTGGACCATGACGGTGATAGAGGCACGTGCAAAAAATGCTGTTCCTTGTGGCTTGCTACAAGATGGGAAGGCACTGAAGGATATTAAAGTTGGAGAATTGATCACATTCGACAATGCTTCGCCCAATGCCAAATCGATGATTACAAAAGTCAGGGCAAAACAAGATGAGATGATCTGGGGATCAACAAAAATACCGTCTCATTTGCATTAATATTTAGGGCAAATCACAACAAACGACCATTATTGAGCACAAAAAGACCTTTCAACTTGCACAGAATTGTCGCATTGAAGCATCAGAAGACGTAATCCATCTTCTATTGGGTTAGAGATTAGGGCAGCCAGTACGGCTCCAAGATGTGCTTATGACGGAAAGATTGAAAACACCGCTACTTGATGCTGTCAGTGAGCCCGCTGACTTGCGTGCCATGACGGATGCGGAAATCCATCAACTCGCCGATGAACTGCGGGCTGAGTTGATCGACAGTGTTTCCCAGTCCGGCGGGCACCTGGGCTCAAATTTGGGCGTTGTGGAGCTCACCGTTGCGCTTCATCACGTTTTCGATACGCCGCATGATCGAATTATCTGGGATGTCGGCCATCAGTGCTACCCCCACAAAATTCTGACCGGACGCCGCGACAAAATGCGGACCATCCGCAAGGAAGGTGGGCTTTCAGGATTCACCAAGCGGGAAGAAAGCAAGTATGACCCTTTTGGCACCGCTCATTCCTCTACCTCGATCTCGGCCGGACTTGGTATGGTCGAAGCAGCGCGACTTCAGGGCATTGAGCGCAAGGTGATATCTGTGATTGGCGATGGCGCGATGTCAGCGGGCATGGCTTATGAGGCCATGAACAATGCCGGCGCAGCAGATGCGCAGCAGATTGTCATATTGAACGACAATGAAATGTCGATCGCTCCGCCTACCGGCGCCATGAGCGCATATCTGACCCGACTTGCATCTGGCAAGACCTATTTGACGATCCGCGAAGCCGCAAAACAATTGACCAAGCATTTGCCGAAGCTCATTCATGAGAAGGCCCGCAAGACAGAAGAATACACGCGAACATTCTGGTCCGGCGGTACCTTGTTCGAGGAGCTTGGGTTCTTTTATCTCGGTCCCATCAACGGCCACAATTTGGAGCATCTTCTGCCAATCCTGCGCAATGTAAGGGACGCCAAGGTGGGGCCGATTTTGCTGCATGTGGTCACGGAAAAAGGCAAGGGATATGCACCCGCTGAAGCGGCGAGCGACAAATACCACGGCGTCGGCAAATTTGATGTCATTACTGGAACCCAAGCAAAGGCCACACCCAACGCACCCACTTACACCAAGGTTTTTGGACAGTCATTGGCCCAGGAAGGCGGTTACGACGACAAGATTGTCGCCATTTCAGCGGCCATGCCTAGCGGCACAGGTATAGACATTTTTGGAGAGCAGTTTCCGGATCGCACTTACGATGTTGGTATTGCCGAACAGCATGCTGTTACCTTTGCCGCCGGGATGGCGGCAGACGGTCTCAAACCCTTCTGTGCAATCTACTCGACCTTTCTGCAACGGGCTTACGACCAGGTCGTACACGACTGCGCCATCCAGAATCTTCCGGTCCGTTTCCCAATCGATCGTGCAGGTTTTGTAGGTGCCGACGGCTCCACTCATGCTGGTTCGTTTGATATCGCCTATTTGAGCTGCGTGCCGAACATGGTTGTGATGGCAGCATCAGATGAAGCTGAGCTCAAACACATGGTCCGGACGGCTGCTGACTATGATGAGGGCCCACTCGCATTCAGGTATCCACGTGGTGAGGGCGTTGGTGTTGATATGCCAGAGCGTGGGCAGGTGCTGCCAATTGGCAAAGGACGTATCGTTCGTGAAGGTGGCAAGGTTGCAATCATCTCGCTGGGCACCCGGCTGAATGAGGCGCTTTTGGCGGCCGAGGAGTTAGATTCCTTCGGCCTGCCGACTACCGTGGCCGACGCACGTTTTGCGAAACCGCTTGATGAAGCTTTGATTGAGAACCTGGCGCGCAACCACGAACTGATAATCACGATTGAAGAAGGCTCGATTGGTGGATTTGGCAGCCACGTTTCTCATTTGCTGTCCAGTCGCGGGCACCTCGACGGTGCGACCCGATTGCGAACCATGTTCATGCCAGACCGGTTTTTGGATCAGGCATCGCCTGAACGCATGTACGAAATGTCACAACTTGATGCCGCTGCAATCGTCAAGACCGTGTTTGCCGGACTTGGTCGCGACTTTGTCGAGTTGCCAAACATTCTCGCTTGAGTAATTTTCCACTTGCACCTCTTTCGGTGTTTTTCACTGGACATCAATCTTTTTGGTGTTTGGTTTTGAAACAGAAACCGAATGTCAGCCCAACCGCTGATTCATTCGACACCAGATGAGGAT
>JAHEJF010000387.1 GCA_024639025.1 Ahrensia sp.
TTCATCAAGGACAAATAAAGCGGGTGACGCGGTAAAGAGCAGCGCTGCCACGACCGGTTTTTCCGGATAAAGCGGCGCCACCAATGCGTGGTAAAGCGCCATCTGCCGCAAATAGACTTCGGGGATTTGTTCAACCGATCGCGGCGGGTTGGCATTTGTCTTGTAGTCAACGAGATAGACAGCCTTTTCAGTCACCGACAATCGGTCAATCACACCGGAGATAGCGCGCTCTTCATCGCCGAGCTTCAATGTACCCATGACGGAAATCTCGGCCCGCGATTCTGGGTGGAAAAACGGTGCATATTCAGGATTATCGAGCACACCGAATACTTGCGCGCAGATATTGTCGATGTCAACCTCGGTCCAGCGCAGATCAAAGTTCCGGCAAAATTTCTCAGCGCTTTGGCGTCGAAGCTGCGGCGGCACGGCTGGCAACATCTGAAGCAACCGGTGCACGACCGTGCCACGACGGAGCGCCATTTGAGGGCCTTGCTGGCTGTTTTCCTTCTCAGACGATGTGGCCAACAAGGAAGCGGAAACCTCGCCATCACTGTCCTGACGATTCGGTTCGATCGCATAGCCATAGGCGCCAGAGGGGGTAAGTGGTCTCGCTGCCGGCGGTTCAATGGGGGCGGGCTCATCGAAGTAGGCCGGAAGCACTACTCTGGAGCGCCCGGCTTCGCCGGATACCGCTTGCGGCGGGCTGCTTTCAAGTGGCTGAACGGCAGGATACTGAAATCCCGAAAAACCATCCAGTGTCACAGGCTTGCTGTATTTATGTAAGCTATTGCTTACCATATGGTGCCAGATATCGACCTTGTCCTGCTTGCCTTGATAGCCAACGACAATCAGCTTGTCAGCGGCGCGTGTCATGCCGACATACAGAAGACGCCGGTACTCCTCTTCGGCATCCTGCTTAAGGCCATCCAAGATTTCCTTGACTTCGGTCGAGCGCTCCTGACCACTGCCGCCCCACAGGACGGCGTTGATAGAGCGGACGCCATCGTCGATTGTGACCGGCAAAAGCGTCGGCGCATTCTGGGTTGAGAATGCCGGACTGCCGGGGTCAACCAGAAACACAATCGGCGCTTCGAGACCCTTTGCCCCGTGCACCGTCATGATTCTGACTTCCTGCCGGGCATCGTCCATCTCGCGCTTGATGACGGGACTGAAATTTTCCAGCGTGTTGAGGAACGTCTCGAGAGCGACGGCACCTGTTCTTTCCTGCGCAATGGCAAAACCCAGGAACTCATCAAGCATCTCGGCGGTCGCGGGCCCCAATCGGCTGATCAGTCTTTCACGCACCCGCCCAACGCCAAGGACATGGCTGTAGAAATCGAAAACCGGCAGTTGCAGCGCCAATGTTTGCCATTGTTCCAACTGTGAGAACACTTCCGCACAGGCCCGGTTGGTGCGCCCGTCCAGCTTCAGCTTTTCATAAACGCTCAGGGAACCGCGGTCATAGGCCAGATCAAAAAGCTGTTGGTCCGTCCAGGCGAAAACCGGGCTTCGCAGCAGTGCAGCAAGGGAAAGATCATCATTGGCATTGAGCATGACACGACCCAGCGCGATCAAATCCATGATCGCGATATGACTGACCATCGAGAGACGGTCAGCACCGGCCACCGGGATATCCCGGTTCTTGAGCGCCCGCGACAGCGCATGAACGAAGGCATCGCGTTTCCTGACCAGCACCAATATATCACCGGCATCAATGCGCTTTCCCGACGCATCAAGGCAGGCATTGTCATCGAGCCAGGTCTTGATCTGATCGGCCACACGTTCAGCAACGACAACGGCCGGTTTGGCCGCGTGATCAACAGGAGTGCGCCAATTCTCCTCCTCTTCCACATCCTTGGCTTTTTCAATGTCCCAGACCTGCACCGAACCGGGTTCGCCTTGCCGAAGTGAAATGTGGGGTGGGAAGGGGGCATCTGCGCCAGTCAGCCCGCGCCTGTTCTCAACCGGTTCGAAAACGTGATCAACAGCCGACAAAATATCCTGCGTGGAACGGAAGGACGTGTTGAGCTGGAGATCCTCAAATTTTCGCTCGGCCTGCCTGATCTTGACGCTGAAATGCAGTCTTTGCTCGTCAAAGCCGCGGGGATCGGCGCCCTGGAACGAGTAGATGGACTGTTTTTCATCGCCCACCGCAAAAACGGTCCGTTTGTCACCAGCGGCTGACTCACCATCGAAAAACTCGTCGGCCAGTGCCCTGATGACGCGCCACTGCGCCGGGCTTGTATCCTGTGCTTCATCGACGAGCAGATGGTCGATGCCCTGGTCGAGTTTGTAGCGAACCCAGGCCGCAACATTCTCCCTGTGCAACATGGATTGGGTTCGGGCAATCAGATCATCAAAATCAAGCAGACCGCGGGCGTTCTTCATCTTGCTGTACAGCGACAGGAGATGATCAGCGATGCTCAGCGCATCAAGTGTTTTTGTTATCTCATTGAGAAGATTGATCCGGCTGTTCAAGGCAGACATAGCCTCTGCGGCTTTCTGGTAGTTTTCGGCGAGGGCCGGATATTTGGTCAATATGCCCTTGGCGAAAACCCAACTGGCGCCGTAAGGCTCACCGCTCTTTTTGACGAGATTGGATTTCAATGTTTCAAAGGCTTCTGGCCTGTTGCTGTTCTCCAATGCGTGGACGAGGCCATATGCATAATCATAGGCGCGCGTCTTGCCTGTTGCGGCGGCCTCATCGCGCACGTTGCGCATCATCCCGACAGTGATTGGCAATGCGTCCCAGATCGACTGTTTCAGCGATTGGGCTGTTGCGCCGGGTCGAAAATCAAATTGCTTGAAATAGGCCGCCTCCCGCTCATGCGCATTGCCAAGCGTGTCGATCAGTTCTGCGAGCACTTGTCTTTCATTGACAATTTCGCCCAACAGTTTTTCAAGCCCGGCTTCACCTGCCTGCAATAGCACCCGCGCCAAAGCGGCCCGAATCTCCTGGTTTGGATCGGTCAACAGCTTGCGTCTTGCCTCGGTAACGAGAAAGCTCGCAGCGACTTCATCAAGCAGTTCAAAATGCCCGGCAATATTGGCTTCAAGCGGAAACCGATGCAAAAGCGCTTCACAGAACGCATGGATG
>JAHEJF010000388.1 GCA_024639025.1 Ahrensia sp.
TGAGCTTTGCAATATGATCTTCTATCATTTTTAGGTCAGATGGAAGAGAAACAAACTTTTCTTCTCGCGACATAAGATCGCCAAGCCAGTCGGGCAATGAAGGCTCCGTGCCAGACGCATCCTTCACCGCAGCTGGGAACTTGGCTGGGTGCGCAGTGCCCAGAACAATCATGGGCGTCGTTCCTTCGGCAAACCTGCGCGCAACTTTCACCCCGATGGCCGTATGTGGATCGAGCAGATATCCGCTCATCTCGTGTGCAGACCGGATGGTCTGAGCGGCTTCACTGACATCGGCACGCCCGGCCTGGAAGTCACTTCGAATGGCGGCCAAAGTCTCGGATTTCAGCGCAAATTCGCCTGATTGCTTGAGCGCACCCATATAATTGACCACTTCCTCAGCATTGTCGCCTGAGGCCTTGAAGAGAAGGCGTTCAAAGTTCGATGAGATCTGAATGTCCATGGAAGGCGACGTGGTTTTCACCACTTCGGTCATCGCATAGATGCCGGATTCAAGCGTCCGGGCGAGAATGTCATTGTCATTGGTTGCGATCACCAATTTGTCGATCGGCAAACCCATGGATTTTGCTGCATACCCGGCAAATATGTCGCCGAAATTGCCGGTTGGAACGGTAAAGGAAACCGCACGCATCGGCGCGCCCAGTGACACAGCGCTGGTGAAGTAATAGACGATCTGCGCCATGATGCGCGCCCAATTGATCGAATTGACGCCGGAAAGCGAAACCTTGTTGCGGAAATCAACATGGTTGAACATCGCTTTGACGTGGTTCTGACAATCATCAAAATTGCCGTCAATTGACAGCGCATGCACATTTGAAGCCGAGGAAGACGTCATTTGTCGCTGCTGAACTGGCGAAACCCGCCCGGTGGGAAACAAGATGAACATGTCTGTGCGATCACGTCCGGCGAAAGCTTCGATCGCCGCACCGCCGGTATCGCCCGACGTAGCGCCGACGATTGTTGCGCGCAGGTCGCGCTCTGCAAGCACATGGTCCATCAAGCGTCCAATCAGCTGCATGGCTACGTCTTTGAAGGCGAGTGTCGGCCCGTGAAAGAGTTCAAGCACAAATTCGTTGCTGCCGGTCTGAACCAGCGGGCAGACGGCCTCATGGCGAAAGGTTGCGTAGCTTTCACGCACAATCGATTCAAACGCAGAACGCTCAATTTCCCCTTCGACGAACGGCCACATCACCTCAATGGCGACATCTGCATACGATTTACCTGCCATGGCCGCAATTTCGCTCGCCGTGAACTGTGGCCAGGTTGCAGGCACGTACAACCCGCCGTCCGAGGCCAAACCTGCCAGCATTGTGTCGCGGAAACTCAAGAGGGGCGCCTGGCCGCGCGTGGAAACATATTTCACGGATCGAAATTCCCTAATCATCAACACAATGTCACAGGCTCAGCCTTGTGCTGATGCCCATACGCCGTGCGCGCTGCTCGATAAACCAATTTGCACTATTCTGCAAAGGTCAGAGCAATAATTTGCTCGAAAATGCATTGTGACCATTGCAACTTCCGAGGTTGACCAATTGCTGCCGCATTGCGCATACAGATGGGGTTGGTTTTTTGACCTTGGGTGGCTGTGCAATACGAACCCGGTAACGGAAGCCAAACCGGGGTATTTTGAAGTGGGGTTGAGTATGACTGGTGCAACTGTTTTGGGGCCGCTTACAGCTAAGTCTTTCGCAAGGATTGGCACATTTGGACTGGCAATGATTGCTTTGGCTGCGTGCCAAACCGCGTCAACCCAGGATACGCTGCAAAGCGCAGCGGAAGAGGAAAAGGTGACTGAAGCGGATCTGCGAGCCTATTGTCCGCGCGTGCAACTCAATGAAGGAACTGCATTCTTTACCACTTATACCAAGGGCAATGACGACAATCCTGATGAGATCATTTACCAGGCATCGATTTCGGACGTGACGCGAACCTGCCGCTATCGTGATGGGCAATTGTTCATCACCGTTGCCGCCGCCGGACGTGTGGTCAACGGTCCAAAAAGTACCGGTGGAAACATCACCATGCCGATCCGGGTGGCGGTGAAAGAAGGTGAGGGGCTGCCATATTCAAGGCTTGGTCAATTCGATGTGCCTGTCACGCCGGGCGCCGGCGCAACACAGTTCATCTACAAGGACGATCAGATCGTTCTGCCTGAACCGGCCATCAGAAACATCCAAATTCTGATTGGCTACGATGAAGGCCCGTACAACACACCCTAGAATCTGTCAGCCTTTGATGGAATCGCAGTACCCGAATTTATCCAGTATTTTCAATGCCCAAATCCGCGCCAGCGTTTCAGTCTCTAACTGGAACGCTCTATTGCACAAACTGGTTTATGGAACGGGGCCAAATCACTGATCTGACTCATGATTTGACAAACAGCAATCCGCAGTGAGGACTGTGCTGTTTCCGCGTTATTGCGCGGCTACCGCGGCCTTTATCTCTGCCATCAAGCCTTGAAGCTGTAATCATGATGATCCAACAAGGTTCCATCCAGATCGGTAAAAACGATCAATCGATGATTAGCCATGCCTCGGCTCAAATCTGTTGGTGATCCAGCGAGTTTGATAGGGAGACAGAACAATCTCGCCATCGGCGTAGGCAATGTCTTCACCGCTCAATATGTCGTTCCATTGATCGCCATCGATCAGGTTCAGCGAGATCGTCGGTAGGGTCACTGTTTTGTCGGTCACATTGGAGAGCGCGAAAATGCTTTGAGAGCGATCGATGCTCTGACGCCAGAACCCGAAGATGCTTTCACCCAGTTGCAAGGTGAACTGTGTCGCGTTCGGATGAAATCCGGATTGCCTGGAACGCAGGTCGATGCGTCTCTTCAGTTCTTTGAAGATTTTCGATCGTTCGCTTTGGCTATCATCCAGTGCGGCGCGTAGTGCGTCATAGTCCAAACGTTTGCGGTTAATGGCGCGGTTGTGGCCAAGCGCTTTGACGCCCTCATGATCGCCATGCGTCGACAAAAGCGAGTGGATATAGAATGCGGGAACGCCTTCCAGCCCCATTGCGATGGTTTGACTGCATAAAAACCGATCGACCTGCCAGTCGTCCTCGCCTTT
>JAHEJF010000389.1 GCA_024639025.1 Ahrensia sp.
CTGGCCTATTTGACGCGTTTTCCTTTCGACACGCTCAAGGTGGACCAGTCCTTCATGCACAATCAACCGAACAATCGCGACATCATGCTGCGTTCCATCGTTGAGATGGCACACTCATTGGACATGGATGTTGTCTGTGAAGGTGTTGAGAAGGAACAGGAAGTCAAGCTGATGCGCGATCTGGAAATTGACTATATTCAGGGATATATCGCTGGCGCCGCCATGAGTGCAGAAGACGCGGTGGCACTGGTTGCAGCAGAAAATCCGATCATCGCGACGGAGGCCGCCGCGGAATAACGATTCAGGCGTGCCCTGCTTCTGAAATGAAATTCATGCTGCTGATGCCCATAAGTGAGAGCATGCGCTCATATTTTCCCTCATGGGCATGATCAAAAAGAAACTCTGGATCAGCATCGACTGTCAGCCAAACATTGTCGGCAATTTCCTGCTCCAGTTGTCCCGCTCCCCAACCTGAATATCCCAATGCAACGGCAAATTTTTTCGGACCGATACCCAAAGCGATGGAACGTAGGATCTGAATATTCGACGTCAGATAAACCATGTCAGAAATGGGAATGGTCGCGTCGCTCTCATAATCACCTGAGTGAAGCACAAAACCTCGATGTTCATCGACAGGCCCACCATTGCGGACCAATTCTGTATCTATGGATGTGGCGTCATCGACCAACTTGGTCTGTTCTCCCAAATCTGTGGACTTGATGAGCTCTTTGACGGTCATTTTTGCTGATTTGTTGACCTGAAATCCCATGGCTCCATCTTCCGAATGCGCGCACAGATAGATGATTGAGCGCTCGAAAAACGATGAGTCCATATTGGGCATGGCAAGCAGAAACTTGCCTTCAAACTGGCCCGAATCCTGCGCGCTGCGAATACCAAATTTTTCTTCCAAAAGGTCATTCATACGCAAAGCGTACCATCGCAGCCGTAAAATAACAGCTTTTTGTTCCATTTCGTGGACTGGTTGGGCTTTGCTCAGAACTGTTGTTCGTTCACGAATATATGAGGTTTGGAGCAAAAGGTGTGATTGTCCTTGTGCACCGGTGTCGTGCTAACTGGGGCGATGAATTGGACGAAATACGCGTTATCGCTGACCATATTATCTGTCATGATCGCTGCCTCACCGGTCACGGCGGGTGAAACACGCTGGTTTGAAACCGATGGCGGCAATGTCCGCATTGTCACCGAACCCTACACACGTGGCGCCGATATCGTACGCGGGATCATCGACATCGATCTTCTGCCGGGTTGGAAAACATATTGGCGTGACCCCGGTTCCGGCGGCATCCCGCCGTCCATACAAGTCAATAACATGGCAGTTGTGCGCTCCACGCATATTGATTTTCCGGTGCCAAACTGGATTTCGAGCAAATATGGCTCCTTTGCCGGCTATGACGAACCGGTGCAGCTTCCATTTACTTTGAGGACAAACGGTCCGGCCACCGAGCAGAATATTGAAGCACGCGTTTTCATCGGGATTTGCAAGGATATCTGCATTCCTGCATTCACCGATTTCAAAGTGCCCTTAATTGAGGCCAACGGGTCGAGTATATCGGCTCTGGTCGTTGCCAATGCATTTGATACCCTGCCCAAGGCACCCGAAACGATGGGCATTTCAATTTCGACTGACTTGCAAGCCAATCAAGTTCTGAAGGTCAGCGTCGATGGCACCGAAAAGGATTTGGCACTGTTTGTGTCAGGACAACAAGGTGAGCAATTTGCCAGGCCGAAGCTCATATCATCTGATTCCGGAACGTCGATCTTTGAAGTCGGGCCAACCAATGGTTTTGACCATGGACAAGAAGTGGACGTCATAGTCACGGGCCGGTTTGGCCAAAACGCTTTCGAAACCATGGTTCCGTTGCGTTTCAACGCTCCCGAGTAAAATACCGAAGTGTAGTCGGCCCACCCTTCCCTTCCCCTCGTTGCGCCTTATCTAGCTGATCAGGAATGACCGTGGAGAAGTAAAATGACCGGAATTGGCGACAAGCTGCCGGAGATGGAAGTGATCATCGCGACTGCCGATGGCCCTGCCAAAATGAGTACGGACGAAATTTTTGGTGGCAAGAAAGTTGTGCTTTTTGGACTGCCAGGCGCGTTTACCGGTACGTGTTCGCGCGATCATCTGCCAGGTTTTGTTGAAAATGCAGATGCCATCAAATCCAAGGGTGTCGACACGATAGCATTGGTTGCTGTCAACGATCACAATGTCCTGAAGGCTTGGGCAGAGCAATCCGGAGCAATGGGCAAGATTGTGTTCATCTCTGATTGGGATGCCGCCTTTACAAGTGCAACAGGCATGGAGTTTGACATGTCAGCCGGCGGCATGGGCATTCGGTCCAAGCGCTATTCGATGATCGCCGAAGATGGTGCGGTGACTGCACTCAATGTCGAGGACACGCCTGGAACCACCGTTGCCTCGGGGGCGGCAGGCATTCTCGCACAATTGTAGGATTGGCGCTGGCGGCTGCTCTCGACCCTGGCAGTCTTTGACGGAACCGCAGAACCCGGATTTATCCAATATTTTCACTACCCAAATCCACGCCAGCGTTTCAGTTGAAGGCTGAAACGCTCTAGTCTTCCTGCTTGTAGGGAGCCATGCCCATACGCGCCAGTTCGTCTGCCCGCTCGTTTTCCGGGTGGCCAGCATGGCCTTTTACCCAGTGCCAGGTGACCTTGTGTTCTTGGGTCGCTGCATCAAGCGCCTGCCAGAGTTCGGCATTTTTTACCGGTTTCTTGGAAGCGGTCTTCCAACCATTGCTCTTCCATCCGTGTATCCATTTTGAAATGCCGTCTTTGACATAGGAGGAATCGGTAAAAATATCGACGTCGTGCGGGCCGCCTTTCAGGCTTGTCAAACCGGTAATTGCGGCCAGCAATTCCATGCGGTTGTTGGTGGTTTCAAACTCGCCACCATTGAGCTCTTTTTCATTGTCACCCGATTTGAGGATGACGCCCCAACCACCCGGCCCCGGATTGCCGCTGCACGCACCATCCGTAAATATCGACACCTGCGCCATTACTCGCTGAGCCCGTATTCGCGCGCAGATGCAATCTGGCTGTGGAACCG
>JAHEJF010000390.1 GCA_024639025.1 Ahrensia sp.
TCATTCCAGGCGATCCGCATGCCCTTGCCGCCGCCACCAGCAGAGGCCTTGATCATTACCGGGTATCCGATCTCAGCGGATATTTTCGCCGCCTCCTGGGCGTCTTCAATCAATCCCATATGCCCTGGGACAATGGATACCTTGGCTTCTTGCGCAAGCTTCTTCGACGTAATCTTGTCGCCCATTGCTGTGATCGCCTTGGGCTTCGGTCCGACAAAAGCAATGCCTTCGGCTTCAAGCTTTTCGCAAAACTCGGCACGCTCGGACAAAAAGCCATAACCTGGATGTACGGCCTGTGCGCCAGTCTGCTTGCACGCTTCGATTATCTTATCCATGACAAGATAGCTTTCGGCAGCAGCGGGAGGACCAAGGTGTACTGCTTCGTCGGCCATTTGAACATGCAAAGCATCGACATCGGCGTCAGAATACACCGCCACCGTTTCAATCCCCATCCGCTTGGCCGTCTTGATCACCCTGCAAGCAATCTCGCCGCGGTTGGCGATAAGTATTTTCTTGAACATTATGGCCCGCCTCCTGGGTTCTTTTTATCAATTGTCATGCATTGGGCAACGCGCCAAACGTCTAATGAACTTTTGTCGCCGTTCGCTGTTCACGCCAGAAAACATAGAGACCTGAACACACAATGATCAAGATGCCGAACCACTTGGAAAGTGTGGGAAAATCGTCGAACAACACCAGTCCAAGCAACACGGCCGCGACGATCTCAACATATTGAAAGGGCGCAAGCAATGAAGCAGGCGCAACCTGAAATGCCAGAACGACCATGAAATGTCCCAAAACACCCACTGAGCCCATCAAGACCAGCAATGCCCAGTCAGTCCAGTTCAGCGATATGGTGAACCGCAGATCACCAATGTGCATGATCTCACCGAACACGATGGCTACTCCCAGCACAAACACGCCGCCCAAGCCGGCCACATATTGCATGCTCCATGCCGAGTCGCTCTGCCCGGCGACCCGATTGAGCAGCAGGTAGGTAGCAAACAGCAATGCTGTGCCGAGTGGCAGCAGCGAGACTGGGCCCAAAACAGCAAAACTTGGCTGTACAACGATAAGCGCACCGATAAAGCCCGTCACCACCGCCAGCAAGCGACGCCAGCCCACTCTCTCCCTCAAAATCAACATTGAAAGCACAGTCAAAATCAAGGCTTCGACAAAAAACACCGCAATGGCATCGGCAAGCGGCATGTATTTGATCGCAACAAAGAACAGCAAACTGGCGAGCGCAATCAGCATGCCACGCAAAAAGTTGATCCAGAAGCGCTTGGGTTTCAACGCGGCGATTCCGCCTCTGAAAAAAAACAGAAATCCAAAGCTGATAACCAACTGAACGCCAAAGCGCGCAAGCGCGATAAATCCGGGCGATAGGTTCCCCGCTTCTCCCAAGAACTTGGCAATGGCATCCATCACAGGGAGCAGCGACATTCCGACAATCGCCAGCACCATGCCCCGGATTGGGGCATCAGCTTTTCTCGAATAGGGCTCCATACCTGCCATTTTTGAGCTTATGCATGGAAACCATCAGATCAAAAGCCCAGTTTTGACCTGCTCGGTTCGCATCGGAAAATATCTGTCACGGCTCAAGGCACTGGCACAAATGCGTGACATTGCAGGCAATCAAGACCCCGGCTTCCTTGTCAGTGCAAGTCCAATTGATGAATGCGGGCGGCTTGATCAGTTTAAAGTTGCAGCCTCTTCTGCCCTTGCTGTTGATCTTGCGGGCACAGGCGCGTTTGCAGAAATTAGCAGCGCCACGATCATTGATCGCGCTTTTACAAAGATCTGAAATAGCCGTGACGGGATCGGGAACAAAGCTGCAGACACCGCCCACCAACTTGCTTGTTTGACCGGTAAAGCGCGCAACACCACATGTGTTGAGCCGAGAAATTGGCAGAATTCTGGCAGTAAAGGTTCGATTGCCGCTGTAACCATTTCCCAATGCTGTCTCTGGAAGGCCCGGCTTGCCAAACTCCTTCGGTGCCTTGGGCTTCAACTTGTGGTATTTGGTCCAAAACTCCGGATCATGGCCCAGTTTCTTGTCCGGTGGCCAATCGCCTTTCCACCCCATGGGCTTCTTTTTTTGCGGCGGATTGGCGTATCTCACGCCCTTTTGCCACCAGTTTGGCGACTTTGAATAGTCCAGCTCGAGGGGATCTGCGGCAAAAGCCTGCCCGGTCTGCGGGGCCCTTTCCATGGAGGGCATCAGCAGGACAGCCAGAACCAGAATGGCCTTGAAAATATGCCGGCAGTTGGAAATGGTCGCCCCCCAAATCATTCAACAGGTGGACGAGCTTAGCAGTTTAGGGGCCTGTACAAAAGGCAACGCATCTAAAGGCTCCATTGGCCAGATACTGAACAGCCAGTTGGCTCACATGGTCGACCAATTGCGCCAGTGGCCATTTGTTTATGCGACTTTGTCCAAGAGCGGTTGCAGCGATGGATGCAGCGCTTCAGATTCCTGTTTCAGGAACTCAATGAGAGCAATCTCGTTGGCATGCAGCTTGCCGTCTCGACCAATGCGCTCGACAAGCCATTCGGCTTCCACAGCATCAACCTTTTCGCTGCTTGCATTTTCCTTTTCAAACGCTTCATTGCGCTGGCGGTGGGCCTCCTGAATGCTGTTGTTCGCCAACATTTTTTTGCCGAATTGGCGCAATCCGCCCGAGAACACGCTGGCCATGAAGTCTGTGGCGCTCACGGACGTGTCGGCCAACCATTCTTCGCGGCGCAGTGCCTCCTCCCGGCTTTCAGCGACATGGCTGATTGATGCCATCAGTGAAAACGCAATCGCCTTGGAAAACAAATCTGTCCAAGCCGGATCATTCTGCGCTTCTGCTGTTTGGTCATTGATATCAAAAAGGACTTCAGCTTCCGGACGACTGATACCCAGACCACCCTGGCTGGAATAGGCATACAAAACGCGACGCATCAATTTGACATCGTCAGCTGTTACCACGCCGGGTGCACTGGCACGGCCCCCGGCCAAAGGCCCCACGCCCTCAACAACCAATTTTTGGACTTGGCGCAGCGCGAATGCTGACAGTGATGCCGG
>JAHEJF010000391.1 GCA_024639025.1 Ahrensia sp.
GGTCCCCTTCTCCCGTGTTGTCATATAGGGTTCCAGCAGCTTTTGCCTGTTTCTCTTGGGAAATCCGAGTCCGTTGTCGATGACATCAACATGGATACGGCCCGTGCTTGTGCCATAAGCGCGGACAATAATATGGCCGGTGTCGGATGTCTCATCATCAATTTCGTTGGCAAGTCGTGCTTCAACCGCTTCCGAAGCGTTCTTGATAATATTGCCGACAGCCTGACCAACAAGGCGATCATCGAAATGGCAAGCCAGCGGTGTATCGGCGAACTCTCGATCAAACTGAATTTCATTGCGGCTGACTTCAACCAGGAAGGCAGCCTCCTTGACCGTGTTCCTCAGATCAAGCAGTTCCATCGTGGGCTTGGGCATGCGCGCAAATGACGAAAACTCATCAACCATCCGCCCAATGTCACCGACCTGCCTGACAATCGTATCGGTGCATTGATCGAAAACCTCTTTGTCATCCTGGTCGATTTGCTTGCCATATCGCCGACGAATGCGTTCAGCAGAAAGCTGAATGGGCGTAAGCGGGTTTTTAATCTCGTGGGCAATGCGTCGGGCGACATCGGCCCAAGCGCTCGAGCGTTGTGCTTCCATCAGATCGGAAATGTCATCAATGGTTACAACATGCGTGTGTGACTTTTCGCTGTACTCGTTCGATTCTGCATCAAGGCGGGAAGTCGTATCATCCTTGGTCAACTGAACGTTGAGCACGCGCTCCCGACCGGACCGGTCGGTGAATGAAATCTGTTTGCGTGCATCTGCCCGTCCCGTTGAAACTATGTCGGCAAAAGCTTCCTCCAATTGTGGAGAGACATCGGCAAGTGATGTGCCCGCTTCCAACCCTTCAGGCTTTCCCAGAATCTGAGCAGCTGACCTGTTGGCAACCTTGATTGTGCCTTGATCGTCAACGCCAAGGACCCCGGCCGACACACCCGAAAGCACAGCTTCCGAGAATCGGCGGCGCTCGTCAATTGTGTCCTTGGCATCAAGGATCTCATCACGTTGCGTCTTCAGTTGCACCAACATGGTGTTGAAAGTTTCACCCAGATGGCCAACATCGCCGTCGCTTGAGTGGACCGGCACGCGGACATCCAGATTGCCACCAGCGACCTCGTCCGATGCATTGATTAATTGCCGGATGGGTCGCACCAAACGATTTGCTACCGCAAGGCCCGTCCAGATCGCAGACAAGACCATAATCAAGGTCAGGCCAAAGTACAAAAGAGCAAACGCCAGTTGAAGCACAGGTCTGTTTTCCTCAAGGCTGCTGTATTCGTTGCGGTTTTGCTCCATCAGGCGGACCGCATCCAGAACATCTGCATCCACAGTCCGAACGGTGTAGAGGAAAGCATTTTCAATTTCCCGGAGCTTGATGATCGAACCAACCAGGTTCGTAACGCCTGGCGGTATGATTACCGGTCTGCCATCAAGCGCTGTGTTCAGCGCATCTTCAGGTGGCAAGGGAAGTGGTCTTTCGGTCGCAATATCGGCATTGAAAACCACGCTTCCATCAGGCCGGACCACAGAAGCACCCAGCATGCCCCGGCCCCGCGCTTGCTGGGTCAGGAAGTTGCGAAACCCGCGCCTGTCGAGGCGAAACAGTGAACGCTGATTGTCCAGCGCAAACGCCATGTTTATCGATGCATCGCGCAAGTTAACCGCATTTTCGTCAATATAGCTTTGGGCGACCTGTTGCGATGACTCAACGATTGTACGGGTTCTGATTTCAAACCAACGGTCAAGTCCTAGATCAAGCGTGACGGCTGCCACAACGGCAACGGCCAGTGCCGGTGCCGCCGCAATGATGGAAAATAGCGTGACAATGCGGACATGCAAGCGCGAGCCTGCCTTGCCTGCTTTCCGCGCATTGAGAATGCGCCGCAGTTCGATACCGATCAAGACAAGTAAAAGAACGACAAACAAGCCGTTGACCACGATCGCGGTTATCGAAACCGTGTTGTCTGGTCGAATAGGCGTCAGGCCAATCAGCACCACAAAGGACAAAATGGCAATGATCATCGCCAATAGCACGACCACAAAACCCAACCGGGACGTCCCCCTCGGGGAGGACAGGTTTCCAAGCGCAATCGGCGCGGCCATGTTTTTGTCGATCGCTACCATCGGTCCCGTGAAACAGCCTGAAATGCTGTCGCTATTGTGCAACAGATTGTGGCCATTTTGCAACAAAAAGGCCGCCATCCGCACAACTAATACAACTATCCCTTGAAAACTGTCACACCCAGATCGCGGATCTTCTTGCGCAGCGTATTCCGATTGAGTCCCAACACATCTGCAGCCTTGATTTGGTTGCCACGCGTGGCCGTCAATGTCGCCAGGATCAGCGGATATTCCATTTCGCTCAACACACGGTGGTAGAGCCCCGGTGGCGGCAATTCATCACCGAACGAACTGAAGTAATTGAGCATATTCAGCTCAACTGCACGCGAGATCGTAATATCTAGCGAGATTGAATCGCCTGCTTCCGCTCCGGGGGAGTTCTCAACACCGCCACTTAACTCCATCGCCACGATATCAGAGGAGATTTCGTCTTGCGGATAAAGTGCAGCCAAGCGTCTGACAAGGTTTTCAAGTTCCCGCACATTGCCCGGCCAATTGTAGGAAGTCAGAACCTCCAAAGCCTCGGGCAACAGGCGTTTTTCCTCCAATCCCTCTTCCTGAACCTTCTTGATGAAATGATTGGCAAGATCGGGAATATCCTCGCGCCGTTCACGCAACGGAGGAATACGCAAGGGCACAACATTGATGCGATAGTACAAATCTTCTCTGAAAAGCCCCTGATTGATCAGGCTGCGCAAGTCCTTGTTGGTCGCAGCGACGATCCGCACATTGGTCTTGATCGGTGTGCGCCCGCCGACAGTGGTGTATTCGCCTTGTTGCAATACCCGAAGAAGTCGCGTTTGGGCATCCATCGGCATATCGCCGATCTCGTCCAGAAACAGGGTGCCATTCTCGGCCTGTTCAAATCGGCCGGTCGAACGCGTCAAGGCGCCCGTGAAAGCCCCTTTTTCATGTCCAAACAACTCTGATTCAATCAGATCGCGG
>JAHEJF010000392.1 GCA_024639025.1 Ahrensia sp.
GTTGTGGCCATTATTGCCGCTTTGTCACCGATGTGTTTGATATCGATTGGGACTTCAGGAAAATCAAGGGCGGAACCTGGGACCTCTAGTTTCCCCCGAATTGGTTCCGGGACATGTAAATCTGCAAGAAAATTGGGCCTAAGCGTCATCTCAAACTTCGGCTCCAGCAACCCGGTATACCCTGATCGGACAGAGGGTATGGCAATATCGAGCTGATAGGTTGTCGCATCGCCCATCAATCCTGAATATTTGCACTGCTTGGTAACGACACCATTCGTCAACGACCATGGTGTTGATTCAATTTTTTGCTCAGCCATTTTTTCTCAAAGAACTTTGTGCCACGGGTGTTGTTTTGGTGCTGCCTCAGGATGGTTTCGGATGAAATGATGAAGGACGTGAAGCAGGGTTTGTATCTTCTGGCGGTCACCACGTGATTGCGCTTCACGAATGTCACCGACGATCATTTCAAAAATCTTTTCAGTACCGTGCTCTTTGTGCAGCAGATATTGGCCATATGCGATAGCCGCCATTTCCGGCATGTGCTCATACTCAGCTATTGCCAGAATCTCTTCTTCGGTCAGGTCACACAGTCCAAGGCAATCTTCCAGTGTAATCATTGCTTGGACATTGGATCACGAACTTCCAGCAAATTCAAATGGGTTTGATTTTGGCTTCGCGGTCGCTCAACTTCTTGAATGGCTAGACTGCGATTGAGCCTTTAAGCTGACTGAGCGGAAGAACGTTCTGAAACCATATCTGGAACAGGTGTGTACTGTTACCTAAGGAAATGCCGCCGACCACATCTGCACCGCCGCGACACAGATGGGTCTTTCGTGGCTACGTCTGCGTCCTACTGTGAGAGGGGATATGGGAAATAGGAGCAGACGAGCGCTCACCCTATCCAATCATCCATTCAGGAATCAACCATAGAATTTGAGCCACGGTTAACCCTGAATACGGCTACATCAGAAAGGGTATTCCGCGTTGCTTTTATCGATTGGATGATGAAGCCCTGAAGGCTTCGCGGAGTTGATTTCCAATTGAACCGATTGCATCCGCGATGTTCTCGGCCACACGACGACGGTTATCTTCTGCGTCGCTCGTCAATCGTTCAATGCTCTGTTCCAACTCATCGATCTGCTGAGCTAACGAATTTCCCGTGTTCTCTACAGAAGCTAGGATTTCTCGATCACGCTTCTTGTTGGCCTCCGCAACAGGTGCCAAGAGGATATCTTGCAACGTTTTAAGTTTTTGATCTGCTGAATCTTGGTTCATTTCGACCGCCCCGATCCCAAATTTTCGTAGCCAACAGATTGGACTGATTTCAGTAAAGATTTAGTAAACGGGTTGTGTTGGATTGGAACTGCAACTTTTTCAACTACGTAAACAATTGCCTGAAATCGCGAGATATCCCTCTCAGAATTGACTGCACAAGTGCACAAGTTCAGGTTTCAGATTCTACTACCCAATTTCTGATGAATGATTTTGGTGTCGCCGTGGGCATACCTCAGGAGCATCCTTGTGGTGAGCGTCCGGTGAAGTCGCTCTATCAGGATCGACAATCAGCAGTTACGCTCAGTTGAGCGTAACTCCACGGCATGAGTTGGTCCAGCTTTGTGATTTTGTGGTCTGCGATGCGGCCGAGGGTGTCGGTGAGCCAGGCTTGCGGATCAACGCCGTTGAGCTTGGCGGTTTCGATCAGAGTATAGGCGATGGCGGCTGCTTTTCCGCCGCCCTCAGACCCCATGAAGAAATAGTTTTTTCTGCCCAGAGCTATGCAACGCATGGATCGCTCGGCGTTATTATTGTCCAACTCCAGAAAACCGTTCTCCAGATATGGCCGCAAACGCTTCATGCGTGTCAGGGCATAGCGAATGGCGCCGGCCAATGGTGTCTTGGCGGATATCCTGGGAAGCTGAGCGTTGAGCCATGCTTCCAGATCATCAAATACCGGTTTGGCTTTTTCCTGCCTGATCTTCACCCGTTGATCTGGTGGCTGGCCGCGCGCCTGTTTTCGACCCCGTAAAGCCGGGCGATCCGCAGAACCGCTTCCTCGGCGATGGCCGAATTCTGAGACTTGTGCACATCGACAAACTTGCGCCGGATGTGCGACATGCAGGCAACTTCATGAACGCGGCCACTGCGATAAAGCTCTTCAAATCCGGCATAGCCATCAGCGTGCATCCAACCGGCGTATCTTGCCAGATGCTCACTGGGGCGGGCACCTTTCCTGTCGGGCGAGAACTGATACCAGGCAGCTTGCGGTGCATCTCCCAGCCAGGGGCGTTCATCGCGCACGTAAGCCCAAAGGCGCGCTGTTTTGGTTTTGCCTGCACCAGGACTGAGTAGCTTGACCGGTGTATCATCGGCAAACAGAGCCTGTCCGTTCAGAACATGCCGTCCGATTGCATCGGCCAGCGGCTCCAGCAGGCTGGTGGATTTGCCAACCCAATCGGCCAATGTGGAGCGATCCAGATCGATGCCCTCACGCTCGAAGATTTGCGACTGGCGGTAGAGCGGCAGATGATCCGCATACTTCGACACCAACGCATGCGCCAGAAGCCCGGGGCCGGGGCGGCCTCGTTCAATCGGGCGTGAGGGCAGCGGTGCCTGGACGATCTTCTCGCAGCAGGCACATGCCATGCGCGGACGCACGATACGGTTCACCACGAACCGGCCCGGAACGTATTCCAGTTCTTCGGTGACATCGTCACCCAAGGTCTTGAGCTTGCCACCGCATTCGCCACACGCATCGCCCGGCGACAACACTTGTTCATTGCGCGGCAGGTGATCGGGCAGAGGTTTGCGCTTTGGCTTGTCTTTCGTGGTGGCTTGGGCTGTATCGTTCTCTTGCCCCTGATCGCCATTCTTGATTGCCGCCGCAATCTCATCTTCTTCCAGAGCCAGCTTCAGTTGATCCAGCGCCTCTGACGAGGAGCCAAAACGGTGTTGGCGCATCCCTGCCAGCTGATGTTCAAGTTTGGTGATCTTGAGATCACGGCACTTCAGTTCAGACATCAACAGCGTCGCAAACTGCCTGAGTTCATCGGGGTTTGTGGGGAGGATTT
>JAHEJF010000020.1 GCA_024639025.1 Ahrensia sp.
GGAGGCAGGATACCTAAACATCGCACAGGCATCGACACGTGATGGGCAAAAACAAACGAAACTTCAAAATTTGCCTGATCCTTTTGGCAGCATTTTCGATGTGCAGTGGCAGCGCGCTGGCGCAGTCATCGGGTATCGTTGCTCCGCCCCCATCGGGTGAAATCCCAATACCAGATCCGCTGCCGCAAGGCATGGATCCCGACAATCCACTGGCTATCACCCCCCTGCCCGACCAAAGCAGCGATCCGTCGCGTTCACAAACAGGGTTTGGTGATGAAGACGGTGAAATTGAAATTCTCTATGATACGGACATTTTGCCCATGCCCGTTCGGCGCATGCGTGAACTGATCATGGAAGCGGCACGCTCGGGTGACATGGAGGAACTCAGGGTCCTGCTGGGAACGGGCAACAATGTTACTCAATTGGCGTTCGGAGAGATTGAAGGCGATCCGATCGAATATTTGCGATCAGGAGCCGGCGACGAAGAAGGCCATGAGATGCTTGCCATATTGCTGGAAGTAATGGAGGCAGGCTATGTGCGGTTTGACGTCGGTACGCCAAACGAACTCTATGTCTGGCCGTATTTTTATGCTGTCGCACTTGAGACGCTGACGCCAAAACAACGGGTCGAACTGTTCAAGCTTGTCACCGCTGGCGATTATGAAGACATGCTGTCGTTTGGCGCCTATATTTTCTTTCGCGTCGGCATCACGCCGGAAGGACGCTGGTTGTTCTTCGTTGCAGGTGACTAGTTTGCAATATGCTGCGCTTTAATTGCGCAATGCTTCCGTTTTTTGTCGAAAAGCACCGGTAGCGCGACTATTCCGCAGGCAACGTTTCCTGAAACTGAACCGCTTGTCCCTGGTTGGGCGTAACGATCTGGGATTCCCACATCACAGGCTTGCCGCGAATGATTGTCCCGACTGGCCATCCTGTGACCTGTTTACCGTCATACGGCGTCCAGCCAGCCTTTGACCCTGCCTGTTCATTTCTTATCGTTTCGCGCCGCTTGAGATCGACAATGGCAAAATCTGCATCCCATCCCACGGCAACACGCCCCTTTTTTGCGATGCCAAAGAGGCGTTGCGGGCCATGCGATGATAAGTCCACCAGGCGCTCCAGCGTCAATCGCCCTTTATTGACATGATCTAGCATGATCGGCAGCAATGTTTGAACACCGGTCATGCCAGAAGGTGAAGCCGGATAAGGCTTTGCCTTTTCTTCCAGTGTGTGCGGGGCATGATCTGACCCCAATACGTCGATAATGCCTTGTGAAATACCCTCCCATATCCCTGCCCTGTGGCGCGCCTCGCGCACGGGCGGGTTCATCTGGATCAGGCTGCCAAGTGTCTTATAGTCGTCAGCTGTGAGCGTTAGATGGTGCGGTGTTGCCTCGCAACTTGCCACATCCTTGTTGGCCGCAAGAAACGGGATTTCATCGGCGGTGGAGATGTGCAGAACGTGTATACGAGCCTGCGCCTTGCGCGCTATTGCGACCAGGCGCTTGGTGCACTGCAGCGCTGCAATTTCGTCCCGCCACACGGGATGTGATGATGGATCGCCCTCGACGCGCAGATCTTTGCGCTCTTCAAGCCGATATTCGTCCTCTGAATGGAAAGCCGCGCGTCTTTGGGTATTGCGCAAGATCGAGGCAACACCTTCGTCATCCTCCACCAGCAAATCGCCGGTAGAAGAGCCCATGAACACCTTGATCCCGGCTGCGCCCGGCAACCGCTCCAATTCACCCACGAACGGCGCGTTGTCGCGCGTACCTCCGACCCAGAATGCAAAATCGGAATGCATGCGGCCGGTTGCCCGGTTCACCTTGTCTGCAAGCTTGCCTTCGTCCGTCGTCAATGGGTTCGTATTTGGCATTTCGAACACCGAAGTGACACCGCCCAGCACGGCAGCGAGCGATCCCGATTCCAGATCTTCCTTGTGTTCAAGACCCGGTTCGCGGAAATGCACTTGGCTATCGATAACGCCCGGCAATATATGCAAGCCCGCGCAATCGATCACCTCGCCCGCATCGGCTTGCGCCAGGCTGCCGATTTTGGCGATCGAGCCATCCTTGACACCAATGTCTCTTTGACCAATGCCATCGTGATTGACGAGTGTTCCGCCGCTTAAAATCAGATCAAAAGTCTTGGCCATTGCCCATTCCTGACTTGTCGTTTAATGCCTTCGGGCTTACGTAACAGTGGCACGATTTGCAAGGAACCAGGGCTCATGCCTCACACCATTTTGGGAGATCGCCAACTGATTGCCTTTAGCGGGCCCGATGCAGAGCACCTGCTTCACAATGTGGTGACGTGCAACATCGAGAGCCTGGTGGCAGGTGTTGCGCAAGTCGGCGCCTTGCTGACACCGCAAGGCAAGGTCATGTTTGATTTTATTGTCAGCAAGCAAGCGTCCGATCACTTCATTGTCGAGATCGAAGCCGATCATGCAGCTCAATTTATGCAGCGCATGGTCATGTATCGTATGCGTTCAAAAGTGGAAATTTCTCAGCCTGCAGAATCACTTGTCCGAGTATCTTGGGATGATGATTCAAGCAATGCGGACGAAGGACTGCGCGATGTTCGTTTCAAAGATCACGCCGTCACGCGACAATATGTCGACAGGGGTGAAGTCGATGGTTCTGACGAATGGGCACGGGTTCGCGTGCAATCGGGGGTGCCCGAAAGTGGATCAGACTACACACTGGGCGATGTGTTTCCACATGATATTTCCCTCGATCAAAATGGCGGCGTCGACTTCAAGAAGGGCTGTTACATTGGGCAGGAAGTGGTCAGCCGGATGCATCACCGACACACGGCCAGGCGCAGAATTTTGATTGCTAGTTCATTGCAAGATTTTAGAGATGAATCAGCCATTGTTAGCAATGGTAAAGCCCTGGGAACCCTTGGCACCAAGACTGGTAATTTGGCGTTGGCGCTCTGCCGGATCGACCGCGTCAAGGATGCCGTGGATGCAGGGCAGAAGATCGCGGTCGGCGATGCCGTGATCACATTGGCTCTACCGCCTTCCGTAAGCTATGACTGGCCCGCAGAGGCTGAAAATGGCTGACCGCAAGAGCGCACCAAAGAGGGCTTGGCAGCGTATGCTATCGGGTCGAAGGCTGGATCTGCTGGATCCATCGGCGGTTGATGTTGAAATCGTCGATATTGCCCACGGATTGGCGCGCGTCGCGCGCTGGAACGGGCAGACATCGGGCGAGCATGCCTTTTCTGTTGCCCAGCACAGTCTGCTGGTTGAACAAATCGTCAAACATATCACCAGGGAACCAACTCCTGCCCTGTTGCTGACAGCCTTGCTACATGATGCACCGGAATATGTGATTGGTGACATGATATCACCGGTCAAACAGGCAATCGGTGATGGCGGATACCGCGCAGTTGAAGATCGTTTGCAGGCGGCTATCAATTTGCGCTTTGGACTGGCTGGCAATACGCCGGACAAAACCAAGAAGATTATCAAGGAAGCCGACTTTATCGCCGCCTACTACGAAGCGACGCGACTGGCAGGTTTTGCAGAAGATGAGGCAATTACCTATTTTGGCCGACCCAGCAAAGCGGTCCCGGACGGGCTGCTGCTGGAGCCCATGCCGACCAGCGCTGCACAGGAAGCCTTCATTGCCCGCTTTGAAACACTGGCCGATCAAATGAACCCCAGGCGTCAGAAATAATGTCCTATTTTGCGGTCTGCTCACTGTTGAAAGTCCAAGAAACCGTTGAAAAGCACGGCGCAAGCCATTTGTTGACCGTTCTGTCTGATGAGCAGGACGTGCCGCATCCACCCTCGATCGCCAAGCAAAACCACAAGGCACTTGGGTTTAACGATATCGCCTCGCCGCTGGCCGGACACATCATGCCCGAAGAGCAGGATGTGAGGGAAATCATGATGTTCATGCATGAATGGGACCAGAGTGCCCCCATGTGTATTCATTGTTGGATGGGAGTGTCACGATCGACGGCTTCGGCCTACATTGGCGTTCTGACCCTCAATCCGGGCGTGGATGAGGTGGATCTCGCCAACGCCTTGCGGTGGGCTGCCCCCTTTGCGACCCCAAACCCCAGAATGATCCAGATTGCCGACGACATTATGGGGCGATCAGGTCGCATGGTCGATGCCATCAAGGCTATCGGACGGGGCGCAAACGCCTATGAAGGCGCACCCTTCGTCTTCCCGCTTGATCCAGCGAAAGTCTATCCAGACAGCGATTAGTCTCAAAAAATCCTGGCAACGAAGAGAAGAGAATCATCTAAACTCCGGGTTCGACCCAAACGGATGGTGGAGCTCATGGATCAAATCACTTCTAATATCGCCAATCTGGAAAGCAGCTTTGGCGGCCTGGCAACGACCATCGGCAGCTTGGCCGTGGAATACACGGTTTCCGTGATCGGGGCGATTGTGCTGTTGATTGTCGGATTCATGGTGGCGGGGCAAGTCAGAAAGCTCGTCTACAAGGCAATCAAGAAGACCAAACATGGCGATGAAACGCTGGCCCGCTTTGTTGCAAAGGCAGCACGTTATGCCGTTCTGGCCTTGGTGATCGTGATGGTGCTGTCGCAATTCGGCGTTCAAACAGCATCAATCATTGCTGCGCTGGGTGCAGCTGGTCTTGCCATTGGTCTGGCGCTGCAGGGGACACTGCAAAATGTCGCTTCAGGACTGGTCTTGTTGTTGCTGCGTCCTTTCAAGGTTGGCGATTACATTGAATCAAGCGCAGTCTCTGGCGTTGTTCAGGAGATTGGACTGTTTGCCACTGAGCTCAAAACGCCCGATGGCTTGTACGTTCTCGCTCCTAATTCGGAAGTTTGGGGCACACCGATTACCAACTATTCCAGGGAGAAAACGCGGCGCTTCGATCTGTCTATCGGCATTGGCTATCAAGACGATATCGACAAGGCGATGACCATCATGAAGCAGCTCGTAGAAAAGGAAAAGCGCATATTGGCTGATCCTGAACCGTTCTTGTTTGTCGACTCGTTGGGTGACAGCGCGGTTGGCGTAACCTGCCGGGTTTGGGTCAATTCGCCCGATTGGTGGGAGACGTCGCGTGACCTGACCAAAGTTGCAAAATTGGCGTTCGACAAGGAGGGAATATCAATCCCATTCCCACAACGTGATGTACATCTAATCAACGAGGAGGCTGCCTGAAAACCAGGGCATTTTGCCAATGATTGAGGCACCGCGCCTGGATTCAGATCGTGATTTCAAGGCCAGGAAGTGTTGGCTTATCCCAGCTCGATATCAAGTCCAATATCGAGCGTCGGTGCGGCCATCGTTATTTTTGACGTGGAGATGTAGTCGACGCCGGTCTCGGCGATGGCTTTAACGGTCTTGATATTCACATTGCCAGACGCTTCGAGTTTGACCGCTCCGGAGTTGTCTTTCTGGTTGATTGCCACGGCTTGCTCAAGCTGATCGGTGGACATGTTGTCGAGCAAGATGGCATCCGGCTTTGCTTCAAGGGCATTTTTCAACTGGTCGAGCGTATCAACCTCGATTTCGACTTTGACCATATGACCAACATAAGCGCGTGCATTTTCAACAGCTTGGGCCACACCACCCGAAACGGCAATGTGGTTATCCTTGATCAAAATCGCATCATCCAGGCCAAACCGGTGATTGGAACCGCCACCGCACTTCACCGCGTATTTCTCAAACGAACGATGCCCGGGAATGGTCTTGCGCGTATCGCAGATTTTCGCCTTTGTGTGCTCGATTTGCTGCGCGAATTGTGCGGTGTAGCTGGCAATGCCACACATGTGCATCAAGAAATTCAAGGCGACCCGTTCGGCGGACAAGATGGCTCCGGCATTGCCGCTGATGCGCGCCAACACATCGCCCCGCTTGACCGCGTCTCCATCTTTCACCTGCGCCTCAAAGCGCAAACCACTATCCATTAGATTGAATGCGATCTCGGCAAACTGCAAACCCGACACGAAACCCTGATCCCGGCTCGCCATCACCGCAGTTGCGGTCATGTCCGGAGCGATGGTGGCATTGGTGGTGATATCCCCCGCACGACCCAAATCTTCCAGCAGCGCAGCGCGTACGGCTTCCTCGACCATCAGGCGGGGTAAGCTTGGAGGCAAGTGGGTCGTCTTGGGCATGTCAGTTCTCAGCGTGCTCATTGATAAGATCGGGAATGGTGGCTTCAGCCTGTGCCAGCGTCAGCAATGTCCTGCGCTTCCAGGCTGGATCTTCATCCGGATAGTCTGTTCGTGCGTGCCCGCCCCTGCTCTCGAGTCGGTTTAAGGCCGAAACCGCAATCAGCTTTGCTGTGGTCACCACATTGGTGAATCGCTGGGAGTGGCTTTGTTCCTCCAGCTCCAAGATTGTTCTGAGCGCTTCGCTCATGCCCGCTTCATCCCTGAGCACTCCCAAATGCTTGCTCATGACCTTGCGCAAGCGTGTCATGTTGGGGTGATCCGCATTGATGGTATGCTCATCGGTCTCAATGGATCCCTTGGACCAACCATTTGATGGCTCCGCGCTGATTTCGGTTTTCAGCGCATCGGCGATCCGAGCCGAAAAAACAACAGCTTCGAGCAACGAGTTGGAGGCCAGACGATTGGCGCCGTGTGCGCCGGTCGATGTGCATTCTCCACATGCCCAAAACCCCGGTATCGAAGATCTGCCGTTGATATCGGTCCAAATTCCGCCCATGAAGTAATGCGCAGCGGGTATCACGGGTATCATGTCCGTCACCGGATCGATGCCATAGTCCTTGCAGTAACTGTAAACGGTAGGGAATTCTGCGGCAAAATCATGAACCGCAGTACGGCAATCCAAGAATGCGCCCCGGCCTGCTTTGACCTCTGCGAAAATACCGCGTGCAACCACATCACGCGGGGCCAATTCAGCATCTTTGTGCAAAGGCACCATAAAGCGTTCACCCGCCGAATTATGCAGTGTGGCACCATGCCCGCGCAGCGCTTCGGTAGCCAATGGCGCGGGATCTTTGCCGACATTGATCGCGGTTGGATGGAACTGCACAAATTCCATATCCGCAAGGCGCGCGCCCGCTCTGGCTGCCATGCCTATGCCGCCGCCGCGCGCTTCTGTCGGATTGGTGGTCACTTCGTACAGGTGACCTACTCCACCAGTCGCCATGACAACGTTGGATCCTTCAACATAGTGCAGTTCTTCGCTGGCTCCTGCCTCGCTGCGGGCAGCAACACCGACAACGCGACCATCCTCAAGCATCAGCTGTTCGACAACATAGCCTTCGAGCACGCGTATGGAGGGTGTCTGTTCGACGGTTTTCACCAGTGCCTGCATGATGGCGCGGCCCGCCATGTCGCCTTTGACACGCACAATCCGGCTTTCGGAATGCGCAGCTTCACGACTCACAGCCAGTTTGCCTTCCAAATCCCGATCAAAAGGCACGCCATATTCGAGTAAATCGTGAATGCGGTCGGAAGCTTCGGTTGCCATTGTCCGAATAATCTTTTCATCAACAATGCCGTCACCGGCGATGATCGTGTCATTGACATGGCTATCGATTGTATCACCGGGGCCTACGGCGGCAGCAATGCCTGCTTGAGCCCATGTTGAGGATGCACCCACGCCTATGGGCGCTGCGGCCAGCACCGTGACCGCGCGCGGCGCCAATTTGAGCGCGCAGAACAGGCCGGCTAGACCGCCGCCGATAATGACGATCGGTTTTGTCACTGTTTCAGATTTACCATGCGCTCGACGGCGCGACGTGCAGGTTCTGCCAAATCAGGGTCAATATGGATTTCCTCCGTCATGAAGCACAAACTGTCCAAAATCTTGGGAAGTGTGATGCGCTTCATATGCGGGCACAAATTACATGGTTTGACGAATTCGACTTCGGGTACAGAGGACTGGATGTTTGATGCCATGGAGCATTCAGTGACCAAAAGAACTTTCGGGGGGCGCTGGTCGCGCACGTAATTGATCATGCCTGATGTCGAACCAGTGTAATCCGCAACATCGACCACCTCGGTTGGGCATTCGGGATGCGCGATGATCTGGATGGATGGATCGGCTTCTTTGTAAGCCAGCAGTTCCTCCGCGGTGAAGCGTTCGTGCACCTCGCAGTGCCCCTTCCAGGTCAGGATTTTAACATCTGTCTGTTTGGCAACGTTTTGGGCCAGATATTCGTCCGGGATGCACAGAACAGTGTCAACACCAAAGCTTTCTACCACCTGGACGGCATTTGATGAAGTACAACAGATGTCTGTTTCAGCCTTCACTTCCGCCGAGGTGTTGACATAGGTGACGACCGGCACGCCCGGGTATTTTTCGCGCAGCAAACGCACATCAGCACCGGTTATGGATTCCGATAGCGAACAACCTGCTTTCATATCGGGAATGAGCACGGTCTTTTCGGGATTGAGCAATTTCGAGGTCTCTGCCATGAAATGCACACCGCATTGGATGATTACCTGCGCATCGACCTGTGTTGCCTCTTTGGCCAATTGCAAACTGTCGCCGACAATGTCAGCGACGCAGTGAAAAATGTCCGGCGTTTGATAATTATGCGCCAAAATCGCTGCGCCACGCTCTTTCTTCAAGCGGTTGATCGCGGCCACATAGGGAGCGTAGACCGGCCATTCGATTTCAGGGATATGGTCTTTGACCCGCTCATATAGATGCGCTGTCTCCCGTTCAATTTCCGGATTCCACTCCAGTTTTGGACGTTCAATCACGCCAAAACGCTCGGCGGCGGTTTGGCCGCTCACATTGGGGCTGGAAGCTGAAACAGCAGTCATGGCCTACTCCAAATGTCTAACGCAACATGCGCATTAGAGGACATAAACACTCAATTGAGCCGGTGCAAGCCAATGTGAGCAAACAAGTAATTCTCAACTGATGCATCAATTGATTTTAATTGCAAAGCATGGCCTGAACCTGCAATTTGAAAGCCCGCTGAAGATCAGCTTCCAGACTCAGTGATGAAACGAAGTCGTATTGGAAAGAAAATGACAGGAAACGAGAGGAAAAATGTGCGCGATATCAGGGTGTCAGTGAAGCTTTTCGGCGCAGGTTCCTATGGTTGTGGTTCAACCATTGTCGGCAGGATCCAGCTTTCCCAACTTGAGAACGGACCCTCATGATGAGCGCACCAGCCGGCACCGCAAAATCAGACTATCCGTGGCTTGTCATTGCCGCTGGTTGCTTGATTGCAGCGCTCACTTTTGGACCGCGCTCGGCCATGGGGTTTTTCCAGCTCCCAATGCTGCAGGAAACCGGGTGGAGCCGTACCGATTTTGGCTTGGCCATGGCAATCCAGAACCTGGTATGGGGTCTGGGGCAACCGTTTTTTGGCGCGATAGCTGACAAGTTCGGCACCTGGCGCGTGTTGGCTGTCTCCGGGCTGATATACGCGTTCGGATTGTTCATGATGTCGATGCCCGAAAACCTTTGGTATCTGCATTTTGGCGGTGGTGTGATGATTGGACTGGGCGTTGCTTCAGGCTCTTTTGGCATCGTCCTGGCCGCCTTCGCGCGCAACGTGACGCCCGAACAGCGCAGCTTTGCCTTTGGTCTTGGCACTGCAGCGGGGTCGGCCGGCATGTTTGTGTTCGCCCCCTATTCACAGGCGCTGATCGACAATTTCGGTTGGTCGGATTCGCTATTGATCATGTCGGCCATGATGCTGCTTGTTCCCGTGTTGGCAATTCCATTGCGGGGTAACTCAACATCGGGAAGCCAAGCGCCCGCCGATGTTGATCAGACGATCCGCGAAGCATTGCGCGAAGCCTTTTCCCATCAATCCTATGTCTTGCTTACAGTGGGATTCTTTGTTTGCGGCTTCCAGGTGGCCTTTGTCACAGCGCACTTTCCCGCTTATGTAGCGGATATCGGACTGGCTGCACGCTATGCCGTATTGGCTTTGGCGCTGATCGGATTTTTTAACATTATCGGATCACTAGCCTCTGGAATCATCGGACAAAAATACTCAAAACCCATATTTCTTGCGCTGATTTACATCGGCCGGTCAATTGCGGTCACCGTATTCTTGTTGCTGCCGCAAACCGGTACGTCGGTGATCATTTTTGCCTCGGTCATGGGCATATTGTGGTTGTCGACGGTTCCGCCGACCAATGCATTGGTCGCGATCATGTTCGGCACCCGATATCTGGGCATGCTGGGCGGTATCGTGTTCTTTTCACACCAGATCGGTTCTTTCCTCGGTGTTTGGATGGGCGGGTTCCTGTACGATGTTTTTGGCACCTATGATCCGGTTTGGTGGTTGGGCGTTGCATTGGGTCTGTTTGCCGCCATTGTGCACTGGCCCATCAAAGAACGGCCGATCGAACGATTGCAAATTGCCACGGTTTGACGTGAACTGTCAGCCTCGGTTGAGCCAAATTTGTAATACCCATGCCGAACACCGTTTCTGATAGAGAGCTTTGTTCCAGGATCTAGTCTGACATTGCCTTCAATGTGGCATTGAGAAATCCCAGACGGGTTTCGGGCTGTTTGGTGCCTCTGGGATGGTACACATCGCGTTCAAAAAAATGCGACAGCATGGCAAATGCCGCCTTGAGATCCTGTGCCGTACACTCCCGGTCGGATTTGAGGGTCAAAAATCCCGGCAACGGCAATAATTTATCTGCCCAGGGTTTGCCAGCCTCGGCGCTGACTGCCCTTCCGCTTTTGGGCGAAACATAAACCAGTTGTTCGTGGGTTCCGGTTGCCGCACAAGAAGCCAAATCAAGCCCGAAGCCCAATTCCTCGAGCAGACGAAGTTCAAACTTGATCATCAAGGGGCCAGCGATCCGGGCTTCGCTCATATGTTCAATCAGCAATTCAAGTGCTGCGTAAAGCGACCGGTGCGGATCACGTTCCGGCAAAAGGCGTAAATGGCTGCCCAGCAATTGAATACCATTGAGACCAACTGCACTTTCCATCAGCCTTGCCGCCGTCATTTCGACAGGTTCAATTTGATAGGTTCCCAGATGTTCATCAATTCGGGCGCGCCAGACCGCCTCGACCCGGTTTCCGGGCTGTAATACCGGTTGCAATTTGCGTGAACGGCCGCCGCGCACCAATCCCAGATGACGGCCATGCTCAGGCGTCATCAACTCCACGATGAGACTTGTCTCACCATGTTTTTTTGTACCGATGATGATGCCCTGGTCACGCCATTCCATGTGTTGGGCGCCTCGCCTAGTTCATGACCTAATCTGTAAAGTCCAGACCCATTTCGCGATAGCGTGCCGGGTCATCGCTCCAGTTCTTGCGCACTTTGACAAACAGAAACAAGTGGATTTTTTGCTCGGCCATTTCGCTGATGTCCTTGCGTGCTGCCATCGAAATCTTTTTGATCGCGTCACCCTTGTGACCAAGCACGATTTTCTTTTGGCTGTCGCGTTCAACATAAATTACCTGCTCGACCCGCGCCGAGCCGTCGGATTTTTCTTCCCACTTCTCGGTTTCCACCGTGGTTGCATAGGGCAATTCCTGGTG
>JAHEJF010000393.1 GCA_024639025.1 Ahrensia sp.
CCGGCCGTCTGATGGATGCGGCGGAAGCGGAAAGCTGTGGATTGGTCTCACGCATATTGCCTGACAACGAATTGCTCGAGGAGGCCATCAAAACCGGTCAGAAGATTGCCGAGTTCTCGCTGCCGTCTGTATTGATGGCAAAGGAAGCTGTTAATCGCGCCTTCGAAACAGGGCTTGATGAAGGGTTGCGATTTGAACGCCGCGTGTTTCAGGCCATGTTTGCGCTGGACGACCAGAAGGAAGGCATGTCCGCCTTTATTGACAAGCGTTCCCCTAGCTTCAAGAACAGGTAATCCGCATCGCGACCCTCCTACACATTTGGATCAGGCCAAACAGATCAAAGAATTGCAGCATTTTAGGCCTGCAGGGCGTTGACGTTGCTCCTTATTACCAGTATAGCAGCGCCAATCTGGCGGCCATTGGTCGCCATACTGTTTTTACGTGTCTGACGCACCGGCGTATCAGGCAGACAAGAAGCCCGAGAACAGGGCGCTAAAGAGAGACAACATGGCGAACACCACTTCCGCAAAAAAAGCGACACGCAAGATCGCGCGCCGCACTGCTATCAACACAGCGCGTCGCTCACGCGTCCGCAGCTATCTTCGCAAGGTCGAAGAGGCCATCGCCTCCGGAAACAAGGAAGAAGCTGCCAATGCACTTAAAGCCGCACAGCCTGAATTGATGCGCGCTGCCAGCAAGGGCGTTTATCACAAGAACACAGCGGCCCGGAAAGTTTCCCGACTAGCCTCTCGCGTCAAGGCAATCTCTGCCTGATCAAGCGGCAGAAGTTACGATTATTGAGACCCGGTCATTTGGCCGGGTTTTTTGTTTAATCTGTTCCGCGAAGTAATGAGCCGGCAATTATTTTGAACTGACTTTGAGGCAGTTTGGGCACAAACTGGCTATGTCATTGATTTGACACAATGAATTTTTTCATATTTTATTTATCTATTGTTTTCAATAACTTATGGCGATCAACTTGAATTTTGGATGATTCCTGAGCCACGAATATGAAATCCGAATGAGTCAAGCAAATTTTTTCATATTTTTTTTTCAGGGCATTTAAAGCGATCTTTAAAAAAGAAATTGTGGAATCCCAATAATTTAGTCATTTGGGCGCTTTTTGAGTCCGATATTCATTTCAATTTCAAGCCCCCTGATTCGTTAAAATTGAGTAAATGCGCCTTGATAACCAAGGCAGCTTGGCGCTATGAAGCTGTATCGGAAGGCCCGACTTTGGAGGGGGTGTGATCGTCTGGTGGGCGGTCGCAAGAGATCAGGATCTACCAAGATTTCTGACGCCAAATGCTGGTCTGGGGCACAGCTCTGCTGAGCCAGTTCAAAATATAGTTATGCGTTTCGCGCGAAAAATGCTGTTTTTCGTCACGGATTTCGTGTGCGCAATTTATGGAGGAGGAAACCGAGGGGGCGACGGTCAAACACAACACTCAATAAATGTTCCGCCACAGGAACGGTCATTTCAAATAAAACTACTAGGACACATAATGCAGAGCAGCAGCGAAAAGACGGCCAAGGCCATAGACTCCATGAATATTGGAGCCCTGGTTTCCCGTCATGTTAGTATCGCGCGCCCTGTATTGGGCAATTCTTACGAGAGGGGCACACCGGTGAGCAAGGCGGTTGGCGAAGGGAATAGCGAAAAAGGAAACACTGACAGCGAAATAGATACCGCACATATTCAACGCAAGGAAACTTTTGACCGGGTTTGCCAATTGCTGCGCGCCAAAATCGGCGCCGAGGTTTATCAGAGCTGGTTCGTTCGCGTTCAGCTGGAGCCCTCCAGCGAGAGTGTTATCCGTTTGTCTGTACCCACCACATTTTTGCGGACCTGGATCAACAGCCACTATCTCGATGACATCTTGGAACTGTGGCAGAAGGAAACGCCATCGGTATTGAAGGTGGAAATGGTGGTCCGCAGCGCGGCACAACAAAAACCGGGGACTCGGGCCGCGGCGACGCAGTCCAAAACAGTGGGCGGTGCGCCTGCTCTGACGACAAAGCACCCGCAGATGCCGGGAATGAGCCAACCGAAACCGGTGCATCGCGGTTCCCTTCAGGAACAATCCGGTCGCGGCAATATTCTGGGGTCGCCAGTCGATTCGCGCTTTACCTTCGACAGTTTTATCGAAGGCCCCTCCAACAATGTGTGTCTGGCCGCGGCCCGTACGGCGGTTGACCAGGGCGCAAACGCGGCGCGTTTTAACCCGCTGTTCTTCTATTCTGCTGTCGGGCTTGGCAAAACGCATTTGTTGCAGGCGATTGCCAACGCGTCCAAGGCCAAGGACCAGTCCAAGCGGGTTGTCTATCTGACGGCTGAGTACTTCATGTGGCGATTTGCCAGCGCTATTCGCGATTCTACCGCGCTGGGCTTCAAGGAAGCGCTCAACGATATTGATCTGCTGGTCATCGACGATATGCAGTTTTTGCAGGGCGAGAAAATTCAGTCGGAGTTTTGTCATCTGATCAACACTCTGCTGGACAGCGCCAAGCAAGTGGTGGTTGCCGCTGACCGGCCACCAGCAGAGCTGGAATCGCTGGATCCGCGCGTTCGCTCCCGTCTGAAAGGCGGCGTTGCGCTGGAAATCGAGGCACCTGACTATCAGATGCGCGCATCCATGCTGCGGAACAGGCTCAGTGAGGCGCAGAAGGACGACACAAGCCTGAACATATCCGATGAGGTTCTGGAGCACGTTGCCAAAACCGTTTCATCGAGCTTCCGCGAATTGGAAGGCGCATTCAATCAGCTCATTTTCCGGCATTCGTTTGAGCCTGACCTGTCGCTTGATCGCGTCGACGACATTCTGGGACATCTGACACGGGCAGAAGAGCGCAAGAAAGTGCGGATCGAAGACATCCAGCGCGTTGTTGCCCAGCACTTCAATGTGCCGCGCAATGAGATGCTCTCCAACCGCCGGACGCGCACCGTGGTGCGGCCACGACAGATCGCCATGTATCTTTCCAAGATCATGACGCCGCGGTCATTACCTGAGATCGGGCGCCGGTTTGGCGGTCGAGATCATACGACCGTTCTGCACG
>JAHEJF010000394.1 GCA_024639025.1 Ahrensia sp.
GCCGATCCAATTCACTGTTGAGAAGAGGGACACCCGAGAGCAATTGTCTGCTCGCATTGAACATGTCTGCAGCCTTGAGCCGAAGACCAAAAATGTCGGCACGATTGATGTTTAACATTGGGCCAGACTCGTCAACCAGGCGCTTGAATCGCACGCGCGTGAAGCAACGTTATCTGATCAAAAAGAACCCGCCAAGATGCCGCAGCGTAAGGCTATGCCGACTACTGGTTGTCCACGTCGGTCTGGGTCACAGTATAGGCCACCTCGAAAATAGCTGTCTCGGTGGGCGCAATATCGGCTGCAGTGACCGCCGGCCCCGGCGTGGTGGAAGTGGTTCCACCGACCAACGCAATTGTTCCCAATCCGCCGCTACCAGAGAAGGCCGGTGGTCCGTCAGTAATTGTCGCATTGGTAATGGTGGTATTGCCCGTATTGGTCACGGTAAAGCGGTAGTAGATGACACTGCCGACACTTTGCTGCGTCAAACCGATGAGCGAGCCACCCGGGAACACGTCATCATAGGCAGATTTATCCAGCGTAAGCGCTGAATTGTCTGGAATAGTGTCTTCAACGGTCAGCGTTCCTGTTGGAGGCACGCTGACATCATCGGGATCCTCAGCTGAAACGGTGGCCGTATTATCAACACCATTAGTTACGCCTGCCGCATTATCCACATCGGTTTGCGACATCGTATATTGAAATTCGTAGATAATCGTTTCGCCGACCTGCAAAATCCCATCAGTCGTATCGCTCTCGCTGATGATGGTGGGGGCCGTCAAGCTGCCAAGATTGGTCGCGGCATTGCCGTTGAAAGTTGGTCCTGGATCGGTGACCGACAATGTATCGATTGTCACATTGCCCGTATTCACCAACGTAACGCGGTAAACAATGTCTTCGCCCGCCTCATCGCCAATGGCGGCAACCGTCTTGTTGGCGGTATACGACGCGGATTTGGTGACAACGCCAACGGACTCGGAATCGCTGGGCTCGGATCCCGGCGCATAGGCCGGATTGCCGTCGGGTGCATCACCATTGACTGTCGCAGTGTTAGTGATTGCAGCGCCTGCCGCTGCAACCTGCGCCAGCAGAACCAACGCCGTCATCGGATAGCGCCAGGCAACCCCTGAAAATTTAAGAATTTGTTTCTGCTTCACGTCGTTCCCCTGCCAAGCAGATCCCCCAAGATCGAATCAGATAATAAATAACAATCTACTGCTTGGGAAGAGGCCACTCATCGACCTTCCCCGCACCTTTGGATTGCCAGGGGTTTGCACGCATACCAAGCTTGTGCAGCAAGGCCAGCCCGTCGATCATCAAGCTGTTCATTCGATCACGCAAAAAGAACAATGATGGCGGGTGCAAGCCCACAACGGGCAGGAACGGATTGCGCCTCAATGAGCCATATATCTCGATGCGGGTTGTGGGCTTGGGACTGAAACAGCGTGCATGAAAGCCGTGGGTGTCTGCGACGACCAATGTGTTGGCCTTGACGACCATTTTGGTTGGCTCCGGGTACCCCAGCGCGTTCAATTGATCCTGTTTGACCCGCATGGAGCCGCGCGCGGAGTATGTGTTGTCAATTGCCGAAACGTTCTCAGAAATGGATTTCTCCCATGCATAGCGCTGCTTTGTCATCTTGTGAGATGACTGCACATAGCAGAGGGGCCCGTCCTCTTCGCCGACATCCTGCAAGAACAGCCAGCTCTTGGCGGTCGGATGGAATGTGTCGCTGTGCAACGACACTTGGGGATCTGCCTCCTCTTCCTTGCCTGGTTGGGCCAAGACAATTTGCAGGCTGACCAGTGGTTGCCCTCCGTAGGAAGCCACATAGCGTATGAGGTTGAGCAGGCGCCTGTCGTTCCTTGCGCTCCTCAAGGCAGGCTTTGTTGCAAGGTCCTTGTCATCAAGTGACACCCTGCGTGTTACTGTTTGGCCCTGCACCATGTCATAGCGAATGAAATCATTGGCTTTGAGCTCTTCATTCACACGGTCAAACAATTCCTGCGGAAGAAAGTTCTCAACAAGGACATAACCGTTTTTCTGATACTGAGCGACCTGTTCAACGCTGATGCGGGGTGCGAGTTTGGTCCGGCGCCACGCAGCCATTTTCATGGCCCACTTAACCCGTATGACGTGCAATCCGCGAGCATTCAGTCGACGACTGCCCAATATCGGGTTCTTCTGAAACGACTTGGCACCAGAGAATATTTGAGCAGCATAAATCGGCAACTTGAGCGCCTGAAGAACGCGCATACTCATTGCCCGCTAACTCCAGTTTTTCAGCACATCATAGGCATCGCGATAGCGCTGATGCGCGTCAAAGAAAGCGCTTTGCATGGACGTGTTGGGCGCGATGGTCTTTTCAATCGCGGGCCGCGTGACGATATCGATGCTCGCACCTGCTGCCATCATGCCAAGTCGGGCTGCTCCCAATGCGCCGCCGAAATCGCCGGCCACGGGAACATCTATGCTTCGATCAAGCGCGGTTGCCATTGCTTCAAGCCAGTATTCAGATTTCGAACCACCACCAACGGCCATAATTCGGTTGATGCTGGTGCCGGTCGATGACAGCGCATCCAAGCTATCGCGAAATGCATGCACGACGCCTTCCATTACTGCGCGGGTGCCTGCTTCTGCGTCGGTGACATGTTCCAGTCCAAGGAAAGCACCCCGCACGGCAGCATCATTATGAGGCGTTCGTTCGCCACCAAGATATGGCAGAAAAAGGGTTTTCCCCGGTGCCTGCAATGCGCCCAGCGATCCTGTCAGAGCAGCTGCGTCCTGGCCCAGTAAGTTGGCGTACCAATTAAGTGAATCGGTGGCCGACAAGATGACACCCATTTGATGCCACGTCTCAGGGAGCGCATGACAAAAGGTGTGAACAGCAGACGCAGCATCTGGTGAGTAGCCGTCGCACGCGGCAAAAAGAACGCCAGATGTGCCCAGCGATACAAACGCATCGCCTGCTTTGGCCACACCAACACCAATGCCAGAAGCCGCATTGTCGCCACCACCGCCGGCAACCACTACCTGCTGTGTTATGCCAAACTGATC
>JAHEJF010000395.1 GCA_024639025.1 Ahrensia sp.
CAGAACAGCCAGATGGACTTGCCATCATGGCGCCGGAAACACCGTCGGTTCGCGATGCGGTCAAACGGATCATGGCGAGCGGCACGCATGTCACGCCCATTGTCTCCGACTTGCCCAGTACTGGACGTAGTCATTTTGTCGGGATTAACAATGTTGGCGCTGGACGAACAGCTGCCCAGCTAATGGGTCGGTTCCTGGGTTCGAAAGCGGCGACCATCTTGGTGGTTGCAGGTTCCATGGTTTCCACCGACCATGCCGAGAGGCGCGCTGGTTTTGACGAAATCATGCAAATACATTTCCCACAGCATGACGTGCTGCCAACCCTTGAGGCTTTTGACAAGGCTCACAATGTGAAGGAACGTGTTGGTGAAGCATTACGCCATCACCCTGAAATTGCCGGAATATATTCAATCGGCGCCGGCAACCAGGGATTGGTATCCATTCTGCACGAAACCGGAAGAGCCCGTGATATCATAGTAATTGCACACGAAGTGACAGATTGCTCTCGCTCAGCGCTGAAGGGCGGAACTTTTGACGCTGTGATCGCACAAAATGTTGGACATATCGTGCGCTCCGCCATCCGCATCTTGAAGGCACAGACCGACGACCTGATGACGATAGAAAGCCAGGAACGCATACGAACTGAAATCTTTATTGCCGAGAACCTGACATAACCAACTGATCTGCTTTATCTGGGAGGATAATATGAAATCGCTAAAAGGCCCCGCACTGTTTCTGGCTCAATTCGCAGGCGACGATGCGCCGTTCAATTCCTGGGATTCCATTACCAAGTGGGCCGCTGACTGCGGCTATATCGGCGTTCAAGTTCCCAGTTGGGACGGGCGTTTGTTCGATCTGGAAAAAGCGGCCGCCAGCAAGGATTATTGCGATGAATTCAAAGGGCAGGCCGCAGCGAACGGCATAGAAGTCACTGAATTGTCCACCCATTTGCAAGGCCAATTGGTTGCGGTGCATCCGGCCTATGATGACGGATTTGACGGATTTGCGCCCGCCCAGGTGCATGGCAATCCCAAGGCGAGACAAGAATGGGCGACGGATCAGGTGATGAAGGCCATTTCGGCATCAAAGAACCTCGGCATTGGAGCACACGCGACTTTTTCTGGCGCACTCGCCTGGCCCTATATGTATCCGTGGCCGCAGCGACCAGCCGGACTGGTGGAGACCGCATTTGATGAGCTGGCCAAGCGTTGGCTTCCGATTCTGAACCATGCGGACGAAAACGGCGTTGATATTTGCTATGAAATTCACCCGGGCGAAGACCTGCATGATGGCGTCACCTATGAGATGTTCCTGGAACGTGTGAACAACCATTCACGCGCAAACATGCTGTATGATCCGAGCCATTATGTACTGCAATGCTTGGATTATCTGGACAATCTCGACATCTATGCGGACCGTATCAAGATGTTCCACGTCAAGGATGCAGAATTCAATCCGACCGGTCGCCAGGGCGTCTATGGTGGTTATCAGTCTTGGGTGGAGCGGGCCGGACGGTTCCGCTCGCTCGGCGATGGCCAGGTCGACTTTGGTGCCGTGTTCTCCAAGATGGCACGCAACAACTTCGATGGCTGGGCCGTTGTTGAATGGGAATGTGCGCTCAAGCACCCGGAAGATGGTGCACGCGAAGGCGCAGAGTTCGTCAAGGCGCATATGATCCGCGTCACCGAGCGGGCATTTGATGATTTTGCCGATGGTGGCACAGACGAAGCGGCAAACAGAAAAATGTTGGGATTGGACTGAGTCATGGCAATTGAAGGCAAAAACGAAGCGGCGTCCGGCCGCATCAGGCTGGGCATGGTTGGCGGCGGACGTGACGCTTTTATCGGCGGCGTGCACCGCATCGCGTCGCGCATCGATGATCACTATCAGTTGGTCGCAGGTGCATTCAGCTCAACTGCGGAGAAATCATTGGCGTCGGGACGTGATCTCGGCCTGCCTGATGATCGCATCTATGGTAGTTTTACCGACATGGCAAAGCGCGAAGCGCGGCTGAAAAGCGGCATTCAGGCCGTTGCTATTGTGACGCCCAACCATATGCACTATCCGGCGGCACGCGAATTCCTCAAGCGCGGTATCCACGTCATCTGCGACAAACCGCTTACCTCGAACCTCGCTGATGCGAAAAAACTGGCCAAGGTCGCCAAGGCATCCAATGCACTCTTCGTGCTTACCCACAATTACACAGGCTATCCCATGGTGCGTCAGGCACGGGAGATGATTGCGGCAGGTGAATTGGGCGAAATCCGGCTGACACAGGTTGAATATGCACAGGATTGGCTCTCGACAAAGCTCGAAGATGAAGGACAAAAACAAGCGGCGTGGCGCTCCGATCCAAATCAGTCGGGGGCAGGGGGCTCAACAGGCGATATTGGAACCCATGCGTTTAATCTGGCTTGTTTCATGTCCGGTCTTCAAGTCGAGACGATTGCCGCTGATCTCGATTGTTTTGTGCCAGGCCGGGTGCTCGACGACAATGCTCATGTGATGATTCGTTGGCAGGGCGGCGCGAAGGGTACATTGTGGTCCAGCCAGGTCGCTCCCGGTAACGAAAACGCTTTGCGGATTCGGATCTACGGGTCAAAGGGCGGCATCGAATGGGCGCAGGAAGACCCGAATTATCTTTGGTACACCCCCTTGGGTGAACCAAAGCGGTTGATAACGCGCGGTGGAGCCGGCTCAGGCGCGGCAGCTGGCCGTGTGAGCCGAATCCCGCCAGGCCATCCAGAAGGATATCTGGAGGGTTTTGCCAATATTTACACTGAAGCTGCAGCGGCAATACGTGCCAAACAACAAGGTGTTACAGCGGATTCTGAGATAATTTACCCCTCAATTGATGACGGCGTTTTGGGTGTCGCTTTTGTGGATGCATGCGTTCGCTCGTCAAAGCGAAACGCAGCTTGGGTCAGTCTGAATACTTGACTTTTTGAGCGCCTGAATTCTGTTAATTGGCAGAAAAGATAATGTATGGACTCGACATGATGTACGTACATCATTTAGAGTTAAATCAGTCGGAAACATAATGAAGTACGCAC
>JAHEJF010000021.1 GCA_024639025.1 Ahrensia sp.
AATAAGAAGTTCGCCGGAGCCTTCTACGGCCAAGCGCAACTCAATGCGTTGTGGAGCTCCCTCTTGGGGGGTTCTTGTCTCCTCCAACATCCAGCTGCCCTGCAGTGCTGTTTGCGCGTCAAAACCGGTCAGGTCCTGAATTGGGCACAATTTTGCCACTGCAAGCTTCAGCCAGCCGCTTGCACGTTCAGCACTCGCGGTGGGCGACATCGCGAAAACAAAGAAATAAAGACAAATTACAAATAAGTTGGATAGCAGAAGCAGAAAACACTTCCGTGGTTGCCGCGCCATGCGGGATTTCAAACTGATATTTTTGCGCCAACTTTTTTGCAATGGCTTCTCTCAGATCAACCGGGAATACTTGGTACTTGGCTCGTCCAGGATCATGCCTACCATAAAAGGGCACTGTCAGCGCAACTTGATCGTTTTGGAGGCGGTTCACATTTTTCCGGGGCGGCTGAGAAAAATCCCTTCAAGAATTTCAATGCATCTCCCGAGATCATCCGCCTGGCAGTGATGCTGTTTGTTCGGTTTAGATTCCGCCATTCAGCGGCAAACACAGACTGGTTCGAATTAGTCTGGCAGCACCCATTATTGAATAAGACCATCAATAACGGATTACGTATTCGAGCGTTCTATAATGCCCTTGGCGGTGACTGTTTTGAGCGATAGATCTCTTTCGACCTTTCAATGCGAAAAGGAGAGCGGACCTACCGCATTTTGGCTAGGCGAATTATCACTGGGCTGGTATTGAAGTATCGATGTTGGGAGTATTTTGTCATCAAGGAACCCCAGACAACAGCTCCATGCAGCTCAAACCATTTTGCACTGACAATGACCTTGATCTAACTGGCTTCCGGTCCCAATACAGCTGATGACGAACAAGACAGGAGAAGTTATGTCTCAGAAGATTGGTATTCTGCCGCTCGCGCGTCCGACATTCGATGTTTCATACGCCGAGGAAAAGCTTCAGGAAGTGCTCGATATTCTCAAGCAAACTGGCAATAAAATCGTCGGTTCGTTTGAATTGCTCATGGACGAAGAAACCGCCAGGGCAAGTCTCGAGGACCTGAGACCCGAAAACATTGACCACCTGTTGGTACTACAACTTACCTTTACTGATGCGTCAATCGTTGTTCAGGCGGGTCAGAAACTGCAATGCCCTCTTTCAATCTGGTCCATTCCTGAACCACGATCCGGGAAGCGGCTTCGCCTTAATTCGTTTTGCGGCTTGAACCTGGCCAGTCATGCTTTGGGATTGAACGAGCGCGCGTTTTCCTGGTTCTACAAAGACCCGACAACCACGCGCGTTGCAGAAATTAGTGGCCTGTTTGAAGGCAACAATAAAGCAGGAAGATTGAGCGGAAAAACCTTGGATAATGTTCCAAATGAGCCGGGAGAGCAGATCTTTGCGGCTTTGAAGGGAAAACGAATTGCCAGAATTGGTGAGCATCCAACTGGATTTGATACCTGCGCATACGACAAGTCCAAGATGAAGCAACTATCGGGCGTCAATTTGGATGAATTGGAGCTGGAAACGCTATTTGATGCGGCAAATGGCGTTGATGAAGTCGATCTGAAAGTTGTAAAACAAAGCGCTGAAAAGTCCCTGAAGGGGCTGGATGATGTCAATCAATCAGAACTTGATAAGTCCCTGAAATTGAAGGTTGCCCTGGATCAAATCAGATCGTCAGGGAAATATGATGCGTTCGCGATACGGTGTTGGCCGGAAACATTTACAGAATATGGCGGCGCGGTATGTGGCCCTGTTTCCATGATGGGTGAAGCGCGTATACCCTGTGCATGTGAAGCCGATGTTTATGGCGCCTTAACACAAATCATATTGCAAGAAGTGGCCAATGCCCCGGTGTTTCTGACCGATCTTGTGGATGTTGATACCAATGATGGCACGGGCGTTGTTTGGCATTGCGGCCAGGCGCCCCTGTCGATGTGTGCAACCACCACTGCCGACGCAACTATTCACACAAATCGCAAAATGCCACTGCTATATGAGTTCCCTCTCAAACCGGGCCCGGTGACTTTCATGCGAATTTCCCAGGCATTTGGAGAAGTCAAAATGGTGATGAGTTTGGGCCATATGCTGGAGAAACTAATGGCATTTACGGGTACATCTGGTGTATTTGAATTTGAGAATGCAGCCGATGAATCACTCAATAGAATCATTTCTTCCGGGTTGGAGCACCATATGGCTCTTGCATATGGAGATCATCGTCCTGCGCTTCGCAGCGTCGCCAAGGCAATGAAACTTCCTGTTCTTGAAATCTAGTTTGGCACCTGGATCGATGGACTTCCCAACAAACGTCAGGCTAATGAGCGAATACTTATCGTTAGGGTCATTGAATTGAGTAATTTGCAAAGCGGTCGACTAGACGGACAAGCAGCCCATTGCGTTGCAACGGTCGGATTAGCAGTTGTGGACCATGTTTATCAGCTGGAGAAAATTCCGACTAAGGCAGAGAAACACTTTGCAGCAACTCAACAGGATATGGTTGGCGGTATAGCGGCCAATGCCGCGTTGGCAATAGCTGCTCTTGGCGGCCGGTCAAAACTGTTTACGCGCGTTGGTGATGACCCTGCAGGTAGTTTTGTGATCGATGTCCTGCGAGGGTCAGGCGTTGAAACAGATTGTGTAGAAATCGTTGCAGGTCAAAAAACGGCTTCATCTGCCGTAATGTTGGATCAAGACGGCGAGCGCATGATCGTAAACTACAAACCTGCAGATCTATTTGCCAGCCCTCCCCAATCTGCTGACCTGGATCTGGCAGAAATTGGTGCGGTGCTCGGCGATCTGCGATGGGTTGCTGGTACCAAAACTGTGTTCGCTTCAGCGAGCAAACTGAATATCCCGACCGTGCTGGATTTTGATCTCGCTCCTGATGATGTTTCTGAGGCGATATTGAGAAACACTTCCCACATTGTTTTCGCTGAAGCGGCTCTTAAAAAGTTTGCCCGCAATGTCGATTTGTCGGCAGCACTGCGCGAAGTTAATTCCAAGCATCCCCATATCAGTCTTGCAGTTACTGCCGGTGCCGAAGGCATCTTACATTTGAACAAAGACGGTCGAATCGAGCACATAGAATCTCGAGCAGTTTCTGTCATTTCAACGCTTGGAGCCGGCGACATATTTCACGGTGCTGTTGCATTGGCCCTGATGGAAGGTAAGAGCTTCGAACAAGCTCTTCATTTTGCCAACGATGTCGCCGCAGTGAAGATATCCAAACCTGCCAAGGAAACAAACTTACCAACCCGATCTGAAGTTGAAGAATTACAAAGGAAATTCCAATGACAAAGTTAAGCGCCGGAAAATTTTGGGGTCTTCGCCGCTTGGCGAATGAAGACGGGCACTTCACAATGCTAGCAGTCGATCAACGACCTCCTATCAAGCAGGTTGTCAGCGACAGACGTGGTGAATCCACGCCGCGATTTGAAGATATTCGTAATGTCAAAAAGACAATGATGGAGGTGCTGGCACCGCATTCCTCAGCTGTTTTGGCTGATCCAACCTATGCATTGACGGATGCCATGAATATTTTGCAACCGCACCATGGTCTGGTTGTGACATTGGAAGATTCTCTATTCACAGAAACTGAAAACGGCAGAACCTCTAAGGCGATCGATGACTGGTCGGTTGAGAAAATCAAAAAAGTTGGAGGCGACGCTGTCAAAGTTTTAACTTGGTATCGACCAGATCAATCAGAGGCGACACGCACTGCTCAAAAGGATTTTACAAAACGTGTTGGTGAAGCCTGCGCTGAGCATGACATCCCGTTTTTGTTGGAGTTCCTGGTCTATCCGTTCAAGGGCGATCAAAACCACACAACGGACTATGTCGAACAACAGGGCAAGCGTGCCGACCACGTCATACGGACCGTTGAAGAGTTTTCTGGTCCAGAATTTGGCGTCGACATATTCAAGCTGGAAAGTCCGATACCAGCTGCTGACGTTCCCGCTCCTGACGGTGACAGCGATGCTGTGTCACAGTGCAAAACGTATTTTGATGAACTCGGCAAGGCATCGGGGCGGCCTTGGGTCATGTTGTCTGCGGGAGCTACCAAGCCCGCATTCAAAAATGTGATGCATTACGCCTATCAAGCAGGGGCAAGTGGATTTTTAGCTGGTCGCGCAATCTGGTGGGACGACTTTCAAGCTTTCCCTGATTTGGATGCGATGAAGCAAGGTATGGCAAACAACGCCGTCCCTTACATGAATGAGCTGGCGACCATGACCTCATCCAATGCAACGCCTTGGAACAAGCACCCACTTTATGACGGCGATCCGGGTCCAGCTGGGGCCAACGAAAAGAACTTTGCAAAATGGTATGGAGATCGGTCTTAAAAGCCACGACATTCATCAAAGCAACCGTTGTGACGTCTTTTAAAACATAACGAATAACAGGCCGGAACATGTTTGATGGACTAAAAGCAATAGTTGGCGAAAATGGTTGGCGCAACCGTGAGAATGCTCAGCGTTATTTCGAAGATCCCCGTGATCGTTTTCATGGTCTTAGCCAATTGGTTGTTCTGCCTAAATCAACAGAACAGGTCGCCGAGATCGTTACATTCTGCGCATCAAACCGAATTGGTATTGTGCCCTACAGTGGTGGTACGGGCGTCGTTGCAGGGCAATTGTCGATAGACCGAGAAGACAATGTTTTGCTGTCGCTTGAGCGTATGGATGCAGTGCGGGAAGTCGCGTTGGATGATGGTGTGATCGTCGTCGAAGCAGGATGCATTCTTGCCGATATCCAGAGTGCTGCCGACGAAGCGGGAATGGTATTTCCACTAAGCATGGCATCAGAGGGCAGCTGTCGCATTGGTGGGAACCTCGCAACAAACGCGGGCGGTATCCAAGTGCTACGCTATGGTAATGCGCGCGATCTTTGCCTCGGCATTGAGGCCATAATGCCCGATGGTTCGATCCTGCGGGAACTTGCTGCCCTGCGCAAGAACTCCACCGGCTATGATATGCGACATCTGTTGATTGGCAGCGAGGGAACGCTCGGTATCATCACAGCGGCAACGTTGCAGTTGAAACAGAAAAATCCGGAAAATCTGACAGTGTTGTGTGCGCTGTCAACGCCTGCTGATGCAGTTTCCCTGTTGCATCAATTGCGAGCGGATGTGGGTGATGTACTTTCGGCGTTTGAGCTTTTGAGCCATGTTGGGCTCGAAATTCTAGAGAGAATATTTCCCAATGAAATATCTCCGTTCAGCGAGCCGCATGACTGGTATGTACTGATTGAGGCGGCAGGTGCCGTTGGCCTTCGTGACAAGTTGGAGCAAGCACTTGGGGATACGATAGAATCCAGCTTGGTGTTGGATGCCGTCGTCGCTGAATCTGAATCACAGCGTGACGCACTTTGGCGTTTACGCGAAATGATGCCGGAAGCAAATCGATTGTCGGGAGCGATTTGCAATAGTGATACATCGGTACCAATCAGCAAGATTGAAGCATTTATCGATGAAACGGTAAGGGCGCTCGCTGCAATTGATTCAGCGCTGACCATAAATTGTTACGGTCATGTGGGTGATGGAAATATTCACTGCAATGTCTTTCCACCACCGGGCCTCAGCAAGGCCGAAATGCTTGATAAACAGGCCGACAAGATTGAATCCATACGAATGGCTATCAATGAGACAACCCATTCGTGTAATGGTTCGATCAGCGCCGAACATGGTATCGGGCGATTAAAAGTCACCGATTTACAGCACTATGGCAGCGCGGCAAAGCTGACTGTTATGCGACAGATCAAGTCAGCACTCGATCCACATAACATCATGAATCCGGGCGCTTTATTTCCCTTGGAGGAGGTCAGCAATTAAAAGAAGGAAATGGGGCTCTGCTTGACCAAATTGAACCAACCTCTGTTTGCAAGATGCAACGGCTCCTTTTGCCGCGTCGAGCTGCCACCACTGAGCGAGCGTGGTGAATGTCATTGATGGGCTCGGAACGGACGTCTGGCTCAGAAGCTACATGGACACGACTTCAGCACTATTGATGACTACCCTGCACCCTGACAATTCGAGAACGCAATTCAGCGATCAAAGCCGGCCGCTGGCTCGTCAAGCCAAACAACGGGAATAGTAAGGCCGGCGTTTTCAATCGCCGAAGAAACTGCATCATCCCTTGGGCCAAGAAAAGTCAATCGGAGGAGCTTCACCGTAGACTGCAATTCGGTCATTTCAGGCCACTGGTACGCAATTTTGTGGTGTTCAATCCAAGCCTCACCATCCGCATAAACGATTATTGCTGCGGCCTTGTTATCCTTTCGGTCGACAAAAAACCTGTAAGACAGAACTCCCATATGCCCGTTGTCTTCGGTCCGTTTGGCCAGAGCGCTAATGGCCTCGACAAATTCGTCCGGCGATTTTACTAACTCGTACTCGTTGAAGTTTGTAATGCTCGTGCTGCTATGCACACGCCTTCTCCCCATGACCCAAAAGTTCTACAATGCTAGACAAGAAGCACAGCATTTTCAAATGCGGCTTTGGGCTCAGAGCAGCCATACGTTGTATACTGCACCAAGGTCTGCTCTGCGGACAAAGCAGACCTGCTATTGCTCTGTTTCCGGCAGTTTGTCAGCGTTCACCATTGCCCATTCATGCATTGTTTGTAACAGGGGTATCAAGCTCTGACCCAATGGCGTCAGGCTGTATTCGACATGCGGAGGAATGGATTTGAAGTCTCTACGCTCAACGAAACCAGCCTCCTGCAACTCGGTCAACTGCCGCGTTAGTGTGCGGTGTGTAATAGCACCAAGGTGTCGTTGAAGTTCATTAAAGCGGAATGTTCGCTGCGCCAACCAATAAATCACCAACAGTTTCCATCGCCCTGAGATGGCCGATACTAGAGGCTCTATGCGGCATTCCTCACCAGGTGGAAGTTGACCCATTGTGGTATCCTAAATGACCGTACTTGTTGTTATGATCTTGTAAAATTAAATAGATGCCAAATCACAGAAACACAATAGAGATCACACAAGATCTCCCTAGAGAATGACCATGACAATTATCGACCTACCGAAATTTCCGACACAGCACGGATATATGAGCGAGCGGATCCAGCATGCCTACATCACAGCAGCAATCGAAAAAGGATTGCTTCCGGCAGAGGCACATCGCATGTCAGAAGTCCTTTCCTTGACCGCATCCAGTGACAACTCAAAGCCCATCCAGTTTTGGCAGCTCTATTCTGTCCTGGGGCAAGAGCCAATTGTCCGCATCGTACAGAGGTTCTACGAAAAGGTCTTTGCAGATGAGCCTTGGTTCACGTCCGTTTTTGAAAAGGTGGGCGGTCTCAATCACCATATCGGGACCCAAGCATCGATGTGGATCGATGTTATGGGCGGTGGTCCGTATTATCATGGCGCGGAGTTTCGTCTGAACTTTCACCACACGCACAATGCAATGGCTTTGATGAATGACAAGGGTGCTGAAAGATGGGTCAAGCTCATGCGGGACACCTTGGATACCTCATCTGATTTGATGACTGATGACAAGCGTGTGCGTCAAAGCGTCAATACGTTCCTCGCGCACTTCATGACAAAATATGCCGACGATTTTGGGTTTGAGAACAGACACCTCTTTGGTGAAACTAACCCTCCGCTAAAGCGGCGGATTAACTTCATGAAAATGACGGAAGCGGCGATTGAGGCGTTGAGTGAGGAAGAAATCAGCGACGCATTGGCTGAGCAAGGTGTCGACGTGTCGCAATACCAGACCAAAGAAGCATTAGTGAACAAAGCGCTCATGATCTGAGCAGATCTATCTAAGTTCAACTCAACGGAGGCCATTATGGCTACTTTGAAATTATTGCACCGCTCCGGGCAACCACCAGAAACAACCAACAGGCTGCCACATTCACAAGTCACGCAGCATGGACCAGACGATGTCATTCAAAAGTTGCACGACTGGTGCTTTGCCTTGCCATTGGTGGCAAATGAACACAGCCAAATATCGGTCCCTGGTGCGCGTGCGCTCGTTCTGCACGAAGGAACTGAGTGCAACCACGAAGCATTTATGGTCGGTCGTGAATTCGCGCATATTCACCCGCATCCGGACAACGGCTCCATGCATGTCAAACTATCGGCTGATGACGCCAAAGCGGTTGTCGACGCGGGATGGGGTGAAGACCACTACCTTGTTACCCAAGGTCACTATCCCCCTGGGTTGATCATGGTCTTTTCGCCACGGAGCGACGAGGAGTTGGATGTCGTGAAGCAAATAGTTGCCCGGTCCTACACATTCGCGACGGGCAGAGAGATTGAGGTTTGAATCGGCTTTAGCAATACTAAAAGCCCTCATTCGCGAGAGGTGCTGCGAAGGGTAAATTTGGCTCAAAGCGGACATTCGGTATAAATGATCTCAACGGCAGCTTGGGGCCGAAAGCGGACAGAGTCTCAACGTCTTGAATGGGCGGCAAGCGGACCTTCGCTGCATCTTGCTTGAACGTCAGCTATGCGGAGAGGCTGTGTGAAAACGCTACTTGTTTTGTGAACGTGGTATAGTTCCCTGAGTTTGAATCGGGGATTTGGTATGACGCGATTTATTGAAGGTCTGGACCGGGGTCAGGTTAGTTTATTGCCTGCAAGCTTGGACGATTGCGTTGCTGAAGATAATCCGGTTCGGGTTGTTGATGCATTCATCGAGATACTGGATTTGCGGGAGCTTGGATTTGGTGTTGTGCCAGAATCCACGGGCCGTCCCGGTTACCATCCAGGCGTGATGTTGAGCATTTATCTGTACGGCTATCTCAATCAGGTTCAGTCATCGCGACGATTGGAACGTGAATGCGGGCGTAATCTTGAACTGATCTGGCTGACAGGTCGGTTGAAACCGGACTTCAAAACGATTGCTGACTTTCGAAAGGATAATGGCCCCGCTATCCGCAAGGTGTGCCAGCAGTTTGTTGCTTTGTGCCGAGACATCAAGCTTCTGGACAGCGATATTGTCGCGATTGATGGTAGCCGGTTCAAGGCGATTAATTCGAAGGCCAAGAGTTACACACGCGGTAAGCTGAAGCAAAAGCTGGGCGAGATCGACAAAGCTATCGAACGTTATCTCATGGAACTGGACCGGGCTGATGAGGCGCTTACGAAGACAAGTTCAACAGTTCCCACATCGCAGATTACGCGTGTGAACAGAAAGCTGGCTCATCTGCAAAAGGAAGCAGAGCGCTATCGATCAATTGAAGATCGCATGGACAAAACAGGCGAAACACAGGTCTCGTTGAGCGATCCCGACGCCAAGTCCATGACGACAACGCCGCGTATGCCGAAGGTTGTTGGTTACAATGTGCAAACAGCAGTTGAGGCCAAGCATCATCTCATTGTGGCCCATGAAGTGACGACCTTCGGATATGACAGGGACGCACTATCGACGATGGCGATTGCTGCCCGCGATGCGATGGGAACTGATGAGATCGAAGCCGTTGCCGACAAGGGATACTTCAAAAGTGAAGAGATACTAACCTGCGAAGCTGCTGGCATTACAGCCACAGTCTCTAAACCATTGACCTCTGGCGCAGCGGCGCGAGGCCGTTTTGATCGGGCAGATTTTGCTTATGATGCTGACAAGAATGTCTATACCTGTCCTGCTGGTGAGCAGCTGATTTATAGGTCAACCACAGAGCAAGACGGGAAAATGCAGCACCTGTATTACAGCAGTTTTTGTGCAGGCTGTGTGATCAAAGACAAATGCACACCGTCCAAAGAACGCCGCATTCGTCGCTGGGAACATGAAGATGTTCTCGATCGCATGCAGCAGCGCATCGATGACGATCCGTCCAAACTCGCACTACGTTCAATGACAGTTGAGCACCCCTTTGGCACCATCAAAGCATGGATGGGCAACACCCACTTCAAAATGCGACGTCTGAAAAATGTCGCTACAGAAATGGCGTTACATGTGCTGGCCTATAACATGACCAGAGTGATGAACATCGTTGGTATCCCAGCCCTCATAAACGCTATGAAAGCCTAATCGGCACTATATCGCTGTTTTTATGTTGAACGAAACACAACAGGCGGCAAATAGGCGGTCAAAGTCCCAACAAAAGAGCAAACTACACATTAACATGAAACTATAGCCAAAATGGCCAAAGCCAGCTCAAAGAACCCATCTCATCCGACTTTCCACACAGCCTCTCCGCATAGCTGACGTCTGGCACTCATTAAAATCTGATACAGCTTGTGACGCTTAAAGGCGCCCAACATAGAACAGCAACGGTACGGGAAGCACAGCAATCAGGATGGTCAACAAAAATGGCAGGGGTTCGAAAAATCGACTTAATCCAGCCATCATCGCAATACCGCCTCCACCACCCAACAGAACATTGCCGGGCATATTGATTGCCAATGCCAAGGCAACGTATCGGTATCGTAGTAGATGCTTAAATATTCTTGGAGCCGAAGCTGAAGTAAGACGAACTTGAAAATCTTCAGGCGACATTCCGGCTGCCTCTTCCACAAATTCTGCAGCACGAATGAGGCCAAGACTGGACATACCACGTTGCAAGAGCGATGGAGGCAATAAGCGTCCAATCATATAGGCGAGCATTAAACTTGTGGCCGTTGCTAAATAGATCAGCGGCGCAATTGCACCGCCCAATACTGCAAGAAGTGTAAGCCCAATCTCTGCACCGGGGACAAAGGGGACAGCCATCAACACTACATAAGCGGCTGTTCCTGCAATGATTGCACGATGCAGCATATCCTCGGTGTGAGGCAACAGGGTCAGATCAAGCCACGCGACCACGACACCAATCAACTGGTGACCGCCATAAATCAAAACCAAAAGAAATAAGCCACGGACCAGCCACGGCGCTATGGTCGCCAAAGTGCAACCTCTTCCTCAGTTGCAGCATTTCCAGAAAACTCAAGCACGGTGCCGACGGTCCAATAAAAGCGACGAACAGACCAAGTAACTGTGCCAGATACCTTGTCTCCATCAATCCGGCCTCGCCAAACCATGGTTGCATCTTTTGTCGGGCACCAAGCTTCAACAAAAAACTCCTGCCCGCCTTCAACTGCGCGAGCGTAGTAGGCTGATGGTGGATAATTACATCTATCTTCGCATTCAAGCGACAGAAGTTGACCATCACGGAAGAAAATTGCGTCATGTATTCCGACGCCAGGTTTTCCTTCAGGTGCAAGAGTGGTGGTGAATGTCAAATCATCAAGAACACCAGAGCCCTTAGCAAGCGCCGCGTCAGTTGGCCCATCATTGTTGGCAGAGTAGCCAGCAGTCAATGCAATCACTGCGGCGCTGATGATGACAACAACGGCCAACATTTGGAAAGTGGAACCAAAATTTCGCATTCTTAGTCTCTATCACTTCCAGAAACCGTTGTCTCTCCATAACAAAGTGGTCACCCGATTAAACAG
>JAHEJF010000396.1 GCA_024639025.1 Ahrensia sp.
TGAGATTGCCGGACCCGTAATCGATAATCGCAACGTCCATCAGCCATTTCCACTTGTGCTGAAAATCAGGTCGTCATCATATTGTATGCGTTCGAATGATACCGGGGTCTCGGTTGGTGCGGATACGCTTTCAGGCTGTCGAGCCAGCCAGGCCAGCTGTGCATTTTCAAGCGATTCAGCTTCTACCACGCCGCTATATTGATAGCCGCTTTTCTGAAAGGCTGCGATACGCCATGCGGGGCCCTCAAGCGCGACCAGCAGTGAAAACAGGATTGAGAAGCCCATGGGAATCCACGCATAGACCGGGCTTTGAACTGCAATTGTGCTGACCAAAACAAATGCCAACAAGGCACCGATGCCAAGAATCCAGAGCCGGTTCCAGAACAGCCAAACCACTGGGAGCGCCAGCGCGAAAACAGAAAACGCATCCCGCACAAAGACGGTCTTTTCAGACCATTTTGCAGCTGGTTCCTCGTCATGACGCAAGACAACAAAACTCGACATGATCTATCCGTTCAGTGTGCCCTTGGTCGACGGAATTGCGTCGGCCTGGCGCGGATCGATTTCCACCGCAGTCCTAAGCACACGTGCCACGGCCTTAAAACAGGTTTCCGCTATGTGGTGACTGTTTTCAGCATAGAGGTTTTTGACGTGCAGCGTGATACCTGCATGTTGCGAAAATGCCTGAAAAAATTCACGCACGAGCTCGGTGTCGAAAGTCCCTATTTTGGGTGCGCTGAAACCGACATTCCAAACCAGGAAAGGTCGGCCCGACACATCAATGGCGGCAAAGGTCAGCGCCTCATCCATGGCCAGATCAATCGACGCATAGCGCATAACACCACGGCGATCACCCAGAGCCTTGTTCAAAGCCTGTCCGAGTGCGATGCCACAGTCTTCAACCGTGTGGTGATCATCGATGTGCAAATCACCCTTGGCGCCAATCTTCATGTCGATCAGCGAGTGGCGGGAAAGCTGCTCAAGCATATGATTGAAAAAACCAATTCCGGTTTCAATCTCATTGTTGCCGGTACCATCCAGATCAACAGAGACCGCAATCTCTGTTTCATTGGTTTTTCGGCTAATTGTAGCGGTTCGCGCCGTCATAATGTGCTTCCTATCTGCTCTCTTGCCGCTCTTACCAAGGCTTTTGAGGAATTGCCAGCCCGTGCGGGTACACCGGTAGCTCACAGATGGTTTGCAATTGCCCGTGCCATGCTTACATAAGTGGACCCAAATTGGATTGAAGGAAAACAAATGACAACGATTGTGACCGTGCGCAAAGGCGACAAGGTCGTGGTGGCTGGCGATGGTCAGGTAAGCCTTGGCCAGACCGTGATGAAGGGCAATGCGCGCAAAGTACGCCGGATTGGCAAGGATTCAAGCGTCATCGCCGGTTTTGCCGGAGCGACTGCAGATGCCTTTACATTGCTTGATCGACTGGAACGCAAGCTGGAGCAATATCCTGACCAGTTGATGCGGGCGGCGGTGGAGCTGGCCAAGGACTGGCGCACCGACAAATACCTTCGCAATCTGGAAGCGATGATGATCGTCGCCGATAAATCGATAACCCTGTGCGTGACCGGCAATGGTGATGTGTTGGAGCCTGAACATGGTGTCATGGCCATCGGTTCTGGTGGCAATTATGCGCTTGCGGCTGCCCGCGCCCTGCATGACAGTGATCATGATGCAGAGGAAATTACCCGGCGCGCCATGAATATAGCGAGCGAGATATGCGTTTACACCAATGATAATCTGATCATCGAAACACTAGATGCCGATACCTGAGCCACAAATCAGTTTCAGACCCGTGGTTAAGACTGATCTGTCCATGCTCAGATCCTGGATGGAACAGCCTCATTGGCGTGAATGGTGGGGCGATCTTGAAACTGAACTTGGCTATGTTGTCGACATGATCGAAGGGCGCGACACGACCAAGCCCTTCATTTTTCAAGTTGACGGCTTGGATGTCGGCTATATCCAATATTGGACCATCGCCGATCAATTGGTAGAGCCCTGGCTCAGCCAGGCGCCATGGATGCCAATGCTGCCGGACGACGCCGTTGGTGTCGACCTGTCGATTGGCGACGCTGGCAATCTTTCAAAGGGTTTGGGCTCGCGAGCGTTGCAGCATTTTGTTGCATCCCTTTGGGAAGAAGGCTTCAGGAATATCATCATTGATCCCGACTACCTAAACAAACGTGCTGTCCGCGCTTATGAAAAAGCTGGTTTTCAAACAATGGATGCTCTAAGGGGCAAAACAGGTGACACATTGCTCATGCAATATGTTCCAAGGGCGACAAGAGATCGCCAGATTGCCAGTTGAGGCCCTGTTGTGATTGAACAAAACCATCTGGATATGGCCGTCGACCGCGGCATTATCGACGCCAATCAACGCGCGCAGCTTCTGGCGATGGTCGAGGAACCGGCCGCCGCGAAGATGAACGAGGCGCAACTGGTAGCCAATGATGAGGATTTGCGCCTGGTTGGCGGTGGCAATGATTTGTTTGTGACGGTCGGCATCCTGCTGCTTTTTGCCGGTACCTTGTTTGGGCTTGGCGCGTTTTTTGACGATGCGACCAACACAATTGTCATTATTACCGCGGTACTGATCTGGCTGGTGGCTGAATTTATCACCCGTCAACACAGGATGAAGTTGTCTTCAACGGTGTTGGGTGTCGGATTCATCATCTGCGTCGCAACCCTTTTGGGTAGCTATGTCGGCGAGCAAATCGATTTTGATGCCATCGAACAAAATCCTGCAATGGCATTGGCTCTGCGACCGGTCATTGGATCCTATGGCAGCCTGATTTTTGGCGGAACAGCGGCTGTTGCGGTGATCTATTTTTGGCGGTTTCGGGTACCGATCATGGCGGCGGCGATTGCGCTCAGCTTGACCGGCCTGGCGTTCTTATGGACGTTCTTGTATTTTTACGATGGAGTAACCGAGGGACGCGTGGCCCTGCCAACAGTTGATCTCATTCCGCTTGTTCTGGAAAGAGCCCTTTATGTACCGCTGATTTGCGGTTTTATCGTTTTTGCCATC